>CAYOGD010000023.1:0-16128 GCA_964403395.1 uncultured Alkaliphilus sp. | reverse complement strand
ATTTATCGGCTTTGGGTATCTTGGCTAAAATTCCCTCAACACCAATTTTATGTGCCTGTCTTGCAGTTATAAGTATACTTCCATATTTCTCCGCATCCATGAAATCCTCTTTTTTGCTCGATCCCAATCCCCTTATTCCAATCTGTACCATCTTTCCTATGTGTTTCATTTCCGACAGTCTTCTCATAGGGCTCCCGTTTCCGTATCTTTGCGGCCCTACATTGTTGCTCCAATCAAGGTGAGCATCAAATTGTACAATACAGATATCCTCCCCGGCTTCTTCCAAGGCCCTGCCCACCGGAATGGTGATGGAATGATCTCCCCCCATAATTGCGGGTATGGCTCCCTTTTTTATTATTTTTCTGACAGATTCCTCAATGCTGTTGAATGAATATTCAATATCCCCATGAAGTATATCCGCATCACCACAGTCCACTATCTTTATAGGTGCCGCCAATAGTTGTTCATCGAGGTCAGGGTCATAAAATCCGGCATCTCCCCTGGCATATTGTGTTGAAATTTCCCGTATCCTCCGAGGCCCCAGCCTTGTACCGGACAAAAACCCGACTCCTAAATCATAGGGTACTCCCAACACTGCAATATCGGCATCCAGATCATCCAAATCGTTGCATATAGGATATTTTGCAAAAGAACATATACCTGTAATAGGTAAATTCAGCTTTTTCATTTTATTCCCTCCCGTTATTTATGATTACTGTGAGAACTTCACATAATATAAACCATTGTTTTGATGATTCAATTATAACATAAACATAACGGCTTATATTTAAAACCACATAAAAATAACAAGGTTCGTCAGGAGGATAATTTTTTTACAAATCCTCACTGCTACCTTGTTTTGTTGGTGAGGATAATTGGACTTGAACCAATGACCTCTACGATGTCAACGTAGCGCTCTGCCAGCTGAGCTATACCCTCACCTTATTTATATATTTTAAAAACTAATGTATGTTCAGTGAAATTATATCATTTAATCCTCTTGTTTGCAACTATATTGACCTGAATTTTTTCACAAAAATACAGACCCTTCGCTACGCCTAGGGCGACAAAATGCGAAAGATACTTTTTCATACAATCCGATAGGGCATTCGTCTCATTTGAAATTTTGTCTCATTTAAAGTACGGAATAATACAAATATCCGTTTCTATTTGCAACTATACCTGCTCAGATTTCTTTATTAAATAAAATATACGGGAAACTATTATAGTTCCCCGTACATTTCTTTCAATCCGAAATCGGACTCAATCCTTGCCATCCTTTAATAATAAACCCCGCCCTATGTAAGCCTTTTTCGGATTAAATTTGTTGATTTAGAATTGTGGACAATCGTATAATTAAAGGCTCAATACATCCTTCATTGTATACAGGCCGGGTTCTTTGTCCATAACAAATCTTGCCGATTCTAATGCCCCCTGTGCAAATACCAACCTGTCATGACCTTCATGTGCTATCTTGACAGTTTCCAAATCATTGATAAAATTTGCCTCATGATAACCTACTATATTGCCTCCCCTGATTGCATGTATCCCAATTTCGCCCTTTTCTCTCGGACATTCCCCCGACCTGCCGTGTTGGTGCTTCCTGGCTTCGCCTAACCCTTTTTCTATAGACTCCACAATATATTTAGCGCTTCCTGACGGAGCATCTTTTTTGCGATTGTGATGATGTTCTATGACTTCAATATCGAACATGTTTCCCAATATCGCCGCAATTTGTTCCACAAAAAGAAATACTATGTTCATACCCAAAGACATATTAGTTGCTTTTAATATGGGGATCTTATCGGCAGCAGCCCAAATCTGTTCCAGCTGATCTTTGCTGTATCCTGTTGTCCCGATTGCTAAGGGTATGTTTTTACTTATACAAAAATCCAGTAATCTGTCCAATGCGGACGGATGTGAAAAATCCACTACCACATCATAATTATCCGCCAAGGACTCATCAGGTATTCCCAAATCCATTCCATCGATTTTTTGCCAATTTGGATCCCTAGAAGCTAACTCCTTTATCAATTTCCCCATACGTCCGTCTATTCCACAAATTAATAAATTCATCTCATAAATCCTCCTCCATATGCTTATAGAATACCTAACCTCTCCATCTCATCCAGTAACTTGCTTCTGTTGGATTCCTCCATGGATGTCAACGGAAGCCTCAATTCATCTTTGATATATCCCATAGCACTCAAAGCCGCTTTTATAGGTATCGGATTTACTTCACTAAACAGAAGATCTATAAAGTGTTTATATAAGAGCTGTAATCTCAGAGCTTCCTTGACATCGCCGTCCATAAATGCCTTGCACATCTGCTGTGTTTGCCTTGGAATAGCATTGGCACATACGGAAATTACCCCGTGCCCTCCACATGCATAGATAGGAATAATCTGATCATCGTTTCCCGAATAAATTTTAAAATCATCTGATACCAATCTCTTGATTTCTAATACTTGATTTATATTACCACTGGCTTCCTTTACAGCGACAATATTTTCCACCTGACTCAAGGCCGCAACAGTTTTTGCCCCTAAGTTTGTTCCCGTCCTTCCCGGAACATTGTATAAAATCACAGGTAGAGTTGTAGAATTGGCAACTAGAGTATAATGTTCTATCAAACCATTTTGAGTTGCCTTATTATAATATGGAGTTACAACCAATACCCCATCTGCTCCCAAACTTTCCGCTTTTTGAGTATAATATACGGCCGAATCGGTACAATTTGATCCGGTACCGATTATTACGGGAATTTTGCCGCCTACTCTCTTGATTGCCGTACTGATAAGTTCCACTTCTTCCTCATTTGTCTGTGTAGATGCTTCCCCCGTTGTTCCCAACACTATTAATGCCTGGGTATCATTCTCTAAATGAAAATCAATCAACCCTTCAAAACTTTCAAAATCAATATTCCCATTACTGAACGGTGTTACAACCGCTACTCCCGCACCATTAAACATGAATTTTTCCCCCTTTATTTAAAATTTTCGATAGCCTCTATAATCTGAATTGCATTAGTAGCAGCCCCCTTTCGAAGATTATCCGCTACTACCCATAAAGACAGTGCCTTTGGATTAAACAAGTCTTTACGGATCCTTCCCACATAGGTATGATCGGTATCTGCCGTCTCCAACGGAGTGGGATATTTATTTTCTGCGGGATTATCATCTACAATTATGCCTTCTGTCTCTCTCAGTATTTGCCGCACTTCATCTACATCCGGTTCTTCATTAAATTCCAAAAATATGGATTCGCTGTGACTATAAACCACCGGTACTCTTACAGCAGTAGAATTTACTTTTATAGTATTATCATCCAGTATTTTATGTGTCTCGTATACCATTTTAAGTTCTTCTCTTGTATATCCGTTTTCATTAAATATATCTATATGCGGAATACAATTTCCTGCAATCTTTCTTGTATACACTTTATTCGGATAGTTTTTATCCAATAGTTGTTTTTCAAGTTCCTCAATCGCCTTATGCCCGCTTCCCGATACAGCCTGATAAGTGGACACAACAACCCGTTTGATGCCATATCTTCTATGAAGCGGCGCGAGTACCATCACCATTTGGGTTGTAGAACAATTTGGATTAGATACGATCCCCCTATATCCCCTCAAAATATCCCCGTTAACCTCGGGTATAACCAACGGTATTCCCTCCGTCATTCTCCAGTAAGAAGAATTATCTATAACAATATTCCCTGCATCGGCTGCTATCGGGGCAAATTCCGCGGATATGGTTCCACCTGCAGCAAGCAATAAATAGTCGAATTTTTCTTTCATGACCTCTTTTGTCAGCAGCTCTACCGTTACCTCTTCATTATTAAATAACACTTTTTGCCCTACGGTTCTCTCCGACGCAAAGAGCCTCAATTTTGTTATATTCAGGTTCTTTTCTTTAAGTATTTCAATCATTTTTGTTCCTACAGCACCTGTACCGCCTACAATACCAACAGTTAAACCCATTATATTTCCTCCTATGCTATTTATTGTTGTATGGTATAAAAAAAACCCCCAGTGATAATCTAGGAGTTTTTGTTATAATTGAAAGATTTCAAGATTTTGAATAAAATTGTATTCTTCAATCAACAAATAGCTCTCCATAGATTTTTTCCTATGACAGTAGTTTAGTTGTTTACCAAACTGCCAACTGTTAATATAAAAGCATATTAACAATTTCGGCACCGTAGCCTTTCTACAACAGTATCGAGGGCTCTTTCCTCTTATCACCTGTTATATACTATTCTTTAGTGCTCCTCTATTCATTGTCCATATTCAATTTTTTATATTGTAGATAAGTCTAACATAGTATGTGTGGTTATGTCAAATAGTTTTTTAAATTATTATCAATAGTTTTTTAAATTATTATCAATATATAAATTAATTCGTAATTATTATTATAGTATTCGGCATAGTTGCCAAATGTGAATAAAAATATCCCCATTATTTAATAATAAAAATCGTGTAACCCTATAGTTGTCATATGTTTTCTATTGTTTACAATCCAAAAATTAGTTGATTCTCTCGGATTTAAGAAATACAGCGCATCTCCAACAGGTTTTGAGCCTCCCAATATCTCCTTGGCAGCACTTATGCTCTCCCCATCGGGTGAATTATAAATTGTGCCGTCTATCACCGGTGAAAATTGCGTATATCCATCCTGTTTATCAAAGATTACCCCTTTTATGGTGTTTGGAAATAATTCACTGCTGACCCTGTTCATGATAACATTTCCAACCGCAACCTTGCCCCTATAGGATTCACCCTGTGCCTCGGAATGAATTATCCTGCTCAACCAATAAAGATCTTCACTTCTTTCATTACCCCTGCTGGCTACCTGATTTTGAGAACCAACGGCGGAACCCTTTATTTTTAATGTTTGATTTTCATAAATCATATCCGAGTGTAAGTTGTTGAGTGCCATCAAATGATCCACAGACGTATCGGCCCTCTGAGCGATTAAAAATAATGTATCTCCTTTTTTCACCGTATATCTTTCTCCAACAATATCCGGTAAAGGGTTATTGCCGACTTCTTTTACTTGTGCAGATTTTGTTTCCTTATCTCCATCGCTGTTTTTTAAGACATATGTATCTTTGTCCTTCTTGTTGACAGGTTTTTTTTCCCCACCCGTATTTTTTTCATCTTTATGAGTTTCCTTGTCTTTCTGATTCTGAATTTCGATAGTTTCATCTTTTGTTTCATCTTTCTCCGTTTGCTCATTCTTTTCGATATAATTATTCTCCTTGGTCTGTTTGCCCCCTATAATATCAGTCCTATCGCCCCTATAAACCGGTTCCGATACAGCTGTATCCTTGTCCATATTTTTACCCGCATTTTGTTTTAAGTTGTTAAATTTGTTTATGGATAACAGAACTATAACAACACTTAACAAAACACCGGTGCAAATTATCGGTATTTTATATTTTTTTAATATAACCTTCACCTATATCACCCTCCGATATTTTATATTAAGAATATTATCATAAATAAACTGTGAACGGGCAATGTAAGTTTTGGTAAATGCCTATCAATCAGTCGGTTGAGCGATTGATTAGGGATCATATATCAAAAAAGGTACAATATTGAGTGCATATAGTATACATCATCCATATTCTATTTCTTAGAAACAAAAGGGTTGTCCTTGATGTAAAATCTCCATGGAAAATGTACGGCCTCCTCTGCATAATCTATATTTACCCTCGTAGTTTCCACAATTTCAAATGCTTCGTTTTCTTCAGCCTCTTCAATCCATAGGGTATCGCCGCAAAGATCCATACCGTCATTATTTTTATTAGTGATGCCCATTGACATGCATAATTTGCCGGGACCGCTTGTTAAATTAAATATCTCCCTTTTATTTAATTCATCTATGGGCTTGTTATATCTGTTATGCGCCATTATTTCGATATTTTCTACGGGCTCCACCGCCCTGATCAAGGCCGCCGTACCCTCCCCTTCATCCTGGGTAACAGTATTTATGCAATTGTACATACCATAGATTAAATAGACATAGGCATGTCCCGGAGGTCCGAACATAACCTCATTTCTCCTTGTTTTTTTATTGTTATAACTATGCGCCGCCTTGTCAATAGTCCCTATATACGCCTCTGCTTCAACAATCTTTCCCACCAATCTTTTCCCGTCAATATAATGGACTAAATTTTTCCCCAATAAATCTTTGGTAACATCTAATGTCGGCCTGCTGTAAAATTCTCTTTTTAATCTCATATATCTTTTCCTTTCAGGAATCTATCATTTATATTACAATTTTTATATCTAATATATTCTATTTTTACACCTTTGTCCCTCTTTTATGCCCATAAATTCTAAATAAACAAGTTCAAAACCAATCTATCCTGTTTTCACCTGCTGATCCTCCACCCCGCAAATTCTGAATAAACAACCCGGGAACTCCGGATAATAGAATATAAAAAGGAGGGATTTACCCTCCTTTTGTATTATGTTTTTTTAATTAGTTATTCTCTGCATGCTTGGGCTCTCTTGTGAACACCTTGGCCACCATTGCCCTTCCTATGTCCGCCGGCACCCTGTCTGTCTTCACAAGCGCCTTCCCCTCGTTTTAAACTCATGTTCAATTTCATGCCTTCCCGTTTTCCATGATGAGGGCCATTGCAGTCTTGTAAAAATTTGTGGGATTTTATTTCTTCCTTGATTGTCTCTCCCTCTTCTTTGGTAATATCGCCTGCTGCAACCTTTTCATCCACTATTTTAAATTGTTGTTCTAATCTTGCTTCTTTTACTTCTTCAAGAGTTAAACCGTATTCATCTAAAAGCTCTTTGCAGTTTGATACTGACTTCTTCTTTTCTAATATTTTATCTACGGAAACCTCGGCCTTTTCCGCTATTGTTTCAATATTTGATTGTCGGCCTGCTCCCCATGAAAATTTGCGATTTCCTAATACATCTTGATTCGCAAATGCCGGCACCGCCATCAGCACCACCAAACCCAATGTTATCAATAATACTTTTGTTCTCTTATTCATTTTACCCCTCCTAACTTTTATGATTTTTCTTTACAATGTTAATATACACTTTAAAAGTGACAATTTTGTGACAACTATAAGAAACTTTTGTTTAATGTAAAAAAGAATGTTACGCCCGTTTCCTGATTTGTAACGCCATATTCACTCTTATGGAGCTGTAAAACATTTTTAACTATCGCTAAACCTAACCCTGTCCCTTTTTTATCCTCTTTCGTTTTATAAAAACTTTCCCAGATACCTTCTTTTTCCTCTTCTTCAATCTGTTCCCCGTCATTATAAACACTTACTTTAATTCTATCCCCTTCCTCTTGAATTGTGATATCAATTAACCCGCCAATATTGCAGTGGTTTACTGCATTTTGAAGTAAATTTGTAATGACCTGCTCGATTCTGTATTCATCTCCTATCACATATTCCCAATCGGTTTCCTCCGTCACCCGAAATCTCAGATCTTTTTCTTTTTTCATCAATTCAAATTTTGACAGGCTTTGGTGAATCATCGAAATAATATTAAATGATTCCATATTTATTTTGAAACTACCGGACTCCAACTGTCCCAAATCTAATAAATCCTTTATTAAATTGCTCATTTTAACAGTTTCGCCTTCAATGATATCAAAATACTCCTTCTCCTCGTTCTCATCCATGGCCACATCGTCCTTAAGGGCCTCGGTATAGCCACGTATCAATGAAATTGGGGTCTGCAACTCATGTGAAACACGGGCAATAAACTGTTTGCGCATTTTATCCATCTTTCTTTCTTTTTGCAGCTCTTCCTGAAGTGCCTCAATTGTATTCTTTAATTTTTCAGTCAGAAAATTCAGTGTTCTTCCTAAATCCCCAATCTCATCATTTCTATCTTCCCTGCATCTTACATCGAAATTTAATTTTCCCATTTGGCGGGCTACCTCATTTAAATGCAACAATGGATTTGTAATAGTTCTTGAAAAAAACCATGATAAAATTAGAGCGATAAAAAAGGCGATAAAAAGTAAATACAATGTGAATTTCTGACTGATAACGACAGCCTCTTCTATGGGCTGTAATGGAGTTTGAAAAAAATAAATCTGTTCTTCAATAGGGACCAACACAGTCAACAGGTCTATATATTCCATATGCTTTGATTGGCCCGGAACATGATAATGTTGAATCTTGCCTTCCCGGGCTTGTTCCAAGTATGCACCGGGTATTTTATTGGCACGATTCATATGATGGACTCTTCCCGCCTGATATATAATCCTGTCATTCGAATCAATGATCAACATACGCCCATTGATCCTCTCTACAACGGATTCAATATAATCATCAGTTTCTCTATTTATACTGCTTCCTTCTATCTGCCCATGAATTTTTACACCGTAGCTCTCCATCTGTTTTATTTTATTATATATATAATAACGATTAAAAAATTGATTTTGTAATATCCAAAAAGTGCCTATAATTATGACTGTAAAGATGATAAATAGCAACAAGATTTTACTTGTAATAGATTGTTTTTTCAATTTATCACCTCAAAACGATATCCCAGGCCTCTAACAGTTATAATCTGCTTACCCATATGCCCTAACTTTTTTCTCAATCTTTTTACATGGGTATCGACTGTCCTGAGATCTCCATAATAATCATACCCCCAAACACTATCTAAAATAATTTCCCTGGTTAAAGCCTGATTTCGGTTGTGTAAAAAAACCAACAGTAAATCATATTCCTTAGGTGTTAAATCAATAGGTTCATCGTTTAGAAAGGCCTGATGCATCTTTTTATCTACTTTTAATTCTTCAACCTCTATTATTTCAGTCAATAATTGACGATTACTTCGCTTCAATAGAGCCTTAACCCTGGCTACCAGTTCTTTGACACTGAAAGGTTTAGTGACATAATCGTCCACACCTAAATCAAATCCAAATAATTTATCACTTTCCTCAGCCCTTGCCGTAAGCATAATAATAGGCACATGGCTATTTTGGCGAATTCGTTTACAGACTGTCCATCCGTCATACTCCGGCAACATAACATCTAATATCACTAAATCGTATTTGTTTTCTTCCCATAATTCTAATGCTTCTCTGCCGTCTACCGCCTCTACAACGTCTATCATTTCTCTTTTGAGATAGGTCACTATCAATTTTCTTAAGTTTTTTTCATCTTCTACCAACAATACCGTACCCATTGCCATATATTTTCACCATCCCTACCTATTTATTATACAGCAAAAATGTGACAGTTTTATGTCTTTATACCCTATATAATTTAAAATGCAACCCCTGTGTTTTAATTTCTACAAGGGTTGCATTTTGTTGCAAACACATCCACACTCGTCAGGCTATATAAAAAAGCGCTCTTGGTGCTTTTCATCATACTGAGCGAGGTGAAAAAAAGCTTCTCTAACTGTTTATCAGGCTTTTTTTATTGTTTATCCAAACACACATTTTTTAATATATTTTCTACTCTTTCTTTTTCGGGTATTATCCTGACATTTTCCTCATCATAAGCAAATAATGCACTTTTTACCATTCTGGTTTTTAATTCACCTCTAGCTATGGAATTACCTTTGAGATGGGGAGCATCCAATATCCCGGATTTTACCGCCCGTACCAATGTGTCCGGATCCGATAGGGGATCCTCTACTCCTCTGCCGAGGGATTTTATGCCGTCTAAAATAATTTCGGCTTCTCTTATCAATTCTCTTTTTCTGTCTTGAACATTCGCATCTTTAGTCAGGTCTATATGGCCTAAAAAATCATTTTTTATTATGCCCCTGACTATCTTACAGGATTCTATCACATCGTCGGCTTCTGCCGCATGATGAGCCTCACAAAATCCAACCACATGGTATATATGAGGTTCAATAGCCATGGCTAAATATGCGGAAGCAGCCAACTGGCCTTTAGCCTGATATAGGTCCGTCGGGAAGCTTGCCAGCCCCGCTCTCGCCTGGCGATAAATATTAAAGTTTTCATCCTGTAATCCTTCTATCAGCTCTATCTTCGCCAACATCTTGCCCAAATCATTTTCTGCGGAAATATAGGCAGGTACATTAAACATAAACTGTGCTATATAATCTTTTACGCCCATTCGTTTAGCATTATACGCCGCCAAATATGCATCCGCTACCCCTATTGCATCATGTGCATCTCTGAGGCTCCAATGATGGGGATCATTTACCTCCACCGGTATATTCCTCTCCCCATGCCAAGCCATGACCCGTTGATTTTCTGTTATAGCTTCCTTCAGTGTTCTGGGGCCCCTTCTATCCAGCTCCGAGTACCAAAATAAAGGCACGGCACACCAGGCATTATCTATAGTATCTTGCAGGACTTTTGCAAACTTCAATATATTTTTAGTTCCGCTATAGGACCTCAACAATGGGTAATTTCCCCTTTGGGCCGCATTATATAAGGCCCGCAAATCATTTTCATTTCTTATAGGTACACCGCCGGCTCCACTCAGGCTCTCATCCATATTTTCCTGATCAAAGAAGAATTCCTGGGCATTTTGATCCGGTGCAACGGACACTATATCCAGCACCTTCGAATCAGCTATCTTCTCTATCGCCTCTATTGTTTTCTCCATGGACGTAAGCCCTAAATGATGCCTCAGTATAGGGTAGGGATACTTGGAATTGATTCTATCTATAAGAGTGTCCGAATATATCTCTTCCTCCAGGTTTTCCCGGCCTTTTATATATGCTATCACTTCATCTATATCTTCATTTCCGTAGAAAATTTTATCAAATATATCATATCTTTCCGCTACCGACGCAGTGAGTTCCGTTCCTCCAAATAACCAGTCCCTGCTTTTCAAATACTCATCCATCTCTATATTTTTCTTTAAATCATTCAATATATTATTTAACGGCTCCGGCGAAAGCCTGTACGAGAGCCCTACAATATCAGGTTTTTTATCTTCAATAATTTTGACCAATTCTTCAATATTTATTCCTATACCTACGAATTCCGTTTCATAATTTTCTTTTTCCGCCAAACTTAAATAATTCATAGTGCCAGCCACATGGACACAATTACCAAGGGTCAATCCTATTATCTTTTTCATTAAACCACCTCCTCCAATTCCTTTCTTGCTATTGTCCCCTTTCTTGCCAGCATATGCATCTCGGCAACACTCAATCCTTCTAGCCCCAGTTTATTCGCAGTTCTGCCTTCCTCTCTAAAATTCCTGTTGGCCATCAACTGGGCTATATCTATCACCGAAGTTATTGCAGGAGTTTTTATGCCTAAAACATGGGCTATGGACTCCATAGGTACCAACCCGTAAGGAACATCCTCGTAGATATATCTGATGTCTAATCCCTGTGGCGCCTGTAACCCCTTATATGCAGGATTATTTTGGACCGCCTCAAAGATAGTTTTACCCCTTGCGAAATAAGTCTCCTTGAGCCACTCAACAGCGGATAATGTCCTTGACTGAAGCATCCTGCCCAGTTCCATTCTCTCCCTATCCAATTTTTCTAAAAAGTTTCCTATCGATGGTGTTATCCCTTCCGTATAATACTCAAAAGGTGCACATCTTTCAATATGTCCACTATTCAGAAGGGTGGGTGCAGGATGAAATATAGCGCCGTAATTATTGACACTGGTTTCCAAAACGTCCTTCGCAGGTATAAATTGAGGATAAGCCTCATTGACAAGCTGCAGCACATAATTTGTTTTTGTAGCCGGTATTGCAGCTAGAGTCACTTCTTGTTTTGATTTAAATATATGTGCCTGATTAGGCTCTATGGCCCTACAAGCATAAATAAAGGTTTGCGCTTCTGCCACTATAATTTTATTTCTCTTTTTTTCCCCCAGTAAGATTTCATATACTTCCAATGCTCCCCCGGTTCTGCCCGGATTTAATATTATTATTTGGTTGTCCTTGAGATAAGGTGCCATTGCCTTGGCAATTCCATAATGCCCCATAGCCGGGACGGTTACCATTATTATATCCATACCATCTATGGCCTCTTCCATATTATCCGTCACTTTATTTAATACCCCGAATCCATTCTCTTCACCTGTAAGATAAACAATCCGCTCTTCCAGCAAAGGGGCTATCCTTGCCAATGTTCTATTATACAGATTGACCTTGTACCCAATCATGGCAAGATAACCGGCCATAGCAATTCCCCCATTACCGGCACCGATAACACAATAAGCAATCTCTCTTTTCACAAAATCCCCCTCCTCTCTCAGGCATATCAAAATTTAGGATTAAAAAAGACTATGGGGTTCCATAGTCTAAATATAGGCATAACGCATTTACCCCTTTTACGCTTGCGAAGTTAGCTGTCGGATTAGGGCTAAAGGTTAGCCCATCCCAAAATAGGATTCACCCCAAAAGATTGGTTCCCCCGCTTCTTTACAGAACTCAGCGATTCTTTTATTGTTTTAAATAAATTTAGCATACAGCTACTATGATTATTTTATCATAACTACATGTATATTTGCAAGGAATAAATTAAACTTTCTTTAAACTTGATAATCCGTTCCTATTGATGCCAATCCTATTAAACTGCCAACAATACCTAAAATTGTGCTTGCCGCTATAATCAATATCAATGTATTTGATATCAAAATTCCCACAGGCGGTAAAGGTATAAAAGGAAGAGGCCCCATCATTCGAGCATAAATATATTTGATAACAAGTGTTGTCATGACGACGGCTAATATGCCCCCACCAACTGTTAACAGCAGTCCTTCCAACAAATATGGAAATGAAATAAAAAATTTTGGGGCCCCGAGCAATGCCAATGTATTTATTTGTTCTCTATTATTGTATATCCCCAACCTAATAATATGTGATATTATTACTATTGTTGAAATTGTTACCACTGTTATAACTAAGTAGCCTATAAATTTTAGTATATTTGCAATATTACTCACACGATCCAGAACTTCTCTGTTATCTCTGATATATTCTATACCGGTTATAATATTTAATTTATCCATAATGGTATCCATTTCATCTATGTAAATTTGCACTTCAATGAAGGGACTGAAGGGATTATCGTCTAAAAACTCCAAAACACGGGCTTCCTTACCCAGAACTTCCGCCATTCTATCATAGGCTTCATCTTCATTAACAACTTTAACTGCACGTACACCCTTTATACCCCTAATTTGCTCAATTATTTCATCTTCTATATTTTCTATATCCTCATTAAAATAAACATTTATTTCTGCCTCTTCCTGAATAATTTCAATAACTTGGTTGCTTATCCACCAAGAGGAGATTACTGTGGCAAGGATAAAAAAAATAAGGCCCGTGCTGAGCAGAGTGAAAATATTAGAAATCCAATTTAACTGAAATATTGTCTTTGTTTCTTTTAAAAAATATCCTATATTTTTAAAATAAGCCCTCATTTATACACTTCCCAACCTTTTACAATAAATTTTCCCCTCTTCTACCTCAATCAATTTATCCGCTTTACTATAATCAACCAAATGAGTTGCATGTGTAGTAATAATTATCGTTGTCCTTTCACTTTGAAAGGAGGTCAACAATTCCAATATATTCAAAGCATTATCCTTATCTAAATTACCTGTAGGTTCATCCGCCAATATCAACAATGGTTTTCTTGCCACCGCCCTGGCTATGGCTATCCTCTGCCTTTCTCCCCAGGACAAGTTTTCTATCGGTGAAAACGCCTTATGTTTTAATCCTACCTTTGCTAACGCATCGTAGGCATTTTCTTTTAATTGTTTCGAAGATATGTCCAAAAATCGCATGCCTAAAGCTATATTCTCCATGGCGGTCCTACCTTTTATGAGTCTGAATTCTTGAAAAACAGGGCCGATCTTCATCCGTAATCGCCTTATATTAGCAGCCTCTTCTTTAATTATCGGTTGACCTAATACTTTTAAAGTACCTTTGGTCGGATACTCCGCCCCCATAAAAAGCCTCAAAAGGCTTGTCTTTCCCGAACCGCTGCGCCCTACAATATATACCAGTTCTCCGGGCCTAACCTGTAATTCCACATTATTTAAAGCTATTGTTCCATCAGCATATATCAAGGTAACATCCTTTGCTTCAATCAATTTTTATCCCCCTATACCATGCTAAAATAAAACCGGTATTATCGATAATTCTACATACCCATCCAAAACTCTTATAGATTTTATTTTGCTATTGCCTATTAAAGGTTTGAAATTTAATGACATATTCCACTCCGAGAACAGCTCTTCTATTGTGTCGGTTTCCAGGGATAAGTCATAAAAATTTCCTCCTTCAATTTCAAATTTTATGATGTGCTCGTCTAAAATTTGAAATTGCCCGATTAAAGTTAGATTTTTTTCAGGTATTATCATCTCAACCTCATCTAATTTAAAATGAAATAATACTTCTAAAAAACTGCTATACTCTGCTATTATATCGTTAAATGTTTGCTCCTCCATAGAACCCTTGATACCTGAGAGAGTAAATGTTATTTTTAGGGCTTCTTCCGGCAGGTCTTCATTTTCAATAATACGGGAAAATTCCTTCTTCGTCTCTGATAAAATAATTTTAAGGTCATCCCACATGGCATGTATATGATTTAAATTATTTTGATAATATTCCCTTGCCTCCCCCATAGATGATAAAATTTTTTCAATCTCATCCTTCTTTTTTAAATTATCGGCTATGGATGCCTCCATCTTCTTTTGCTTGTTTTCAATCTCTTCAAATTTTTCGGATAAAACAATCCCTTCATTCAAAAGTTTTTCTCTGCTATGTTCCAGGCCTTTCAAGAGTTGCCCCATATTATGAGTAAAATCCCTCAAAATATTTATTCTTCTGAGCAATGCGGACAGGCTGTCCGATTCTAAAATTATTTTTAAATAAGATACCGCTCCGCCTCTCTGATAACTTTCAAGAACCGCCTTCAAAGCCTCCTGTTTCTCTTTGTAGAGTTTTGTTTCCTCTGAAACTCTTTTCTCTAATTCAGCAATCTGTTCATTTAATACCTCTATATCTGCAATAATTTTTTCTTTCTGCCTTTCCAACGTCTCTATTTCTTGAATCAGTGTAAATAACTGCTCTAATACCTCTTTTTCCTCACCGGAAATCTCCAACAATTTTTGCTGTATTTCTGTTGAAGATCCCGCCTGTCCATCCACAATAGCTAAGAAAAATGTTATAACTATAAAAATAATTATCATAACACAGGTTATTAAAAATTGTCCGGTTTTTTTCCTTAGCATATACCCCACCCTTTAATAAATTATAATATATAATATAAGTTTAACAAAATATTTTCAATATTAAAAGCTTTTATATAAAAATAGCAGTGTTGATCGATTATTGAAAAATAACAATCGGCAGCATCCGATTCTCCTGCTCAATATCTGATTCCCATGCCCCATATTGGAAGCATAAAATAAAAAACGGCAAGATCTTATTCCTGCCATCAGTATTTTTAAATAAAAATTGTTTATTATATTTCTTTTAAGATACGTTTTAAAAACTCCTTGGTCCTCTCCTCTGTCGGGCTATTAAATATCTGTTCCGGTGCCCCTTCTTCGGCAATAATCCCATTATCCATAAACACCACACGGTCGGATACTTCCTCCGCAAACCCCATCTCATGGGTTACCACCAACATTGTAAGCCCGCTTTCCGCAAGTTCCTTCATTACCTTGAGAACCTCCCCAACCATCTCCGGGTCCAATGATGATGTCGGTTCATCAAACAACATAACATCGGGTTCCATAGAGAGGGCCCTTGCAATAGCTACCCTCTGTTTTTGCCCACCTGATAATTGAACAGGTTTTGCATTGATATATTGTTCCATTCCGACAACTTCCAAATATTTCATGGCTATTTTCTCCGCTTCCTCTTCGGAGCGCCCCAATACCTTAACTTGTCCGATTGTACAATTTTTTAACACATTATAGTTGTTAAATAAATTAAACTGTTGGAATACCATACCTAATTTCGTACGATGTTCATATATATTATGTCCGGAATTCAAAATATTCTCTTTATTGTAAATTATTTTACCGCCATTCGGTTTTTCTAAAAGATTTATACAGCGAAGGAGGGTTGATTTTCCGGAACCGGATGAACCGATAATACAAACCACTTCCCCCTTATCTACCGAAAAATTAATATCTCTCAAAACTTCAT
>CAYOGD010000022.1:0-16361 GCA_964403395.1 uncultured Alkaliphilus sp. | reverse complement strand
CACTGCGTGAAATTAAAAATATGACCGTGTTTTTAAAAATATTGGGCACGTATCCTACAGAAAGCAGATGAGAACGTCATTGTAGGGGCAGACCTGTGTGTCTGCCCGCAAGGGGCACAGAGAAATAGTTTTTTGTGTTTTTAAAAGGGCGAACACATGGGTTCGCCCCTACAACAAATCGGCACACTCTCTATTATTCTAATATTTCTACATCATCACAGTTTTTGATTATTTCCAATGCTTCTCGTATTTTATCTTTATTTACTCGTATTACAAATGCATATTTGTCGAGATTTGCCGGAATACATGTATAGGCATATTCTACATTTATGCCATATTGATAGAGCATATCTACAAAGCCATACATCGAACCGCTGATGTCTTGGATTTCTATGGCTATCACATCTGTTATATTTACTCTGAAATTACTTTCTTTAAAAGATTCGACAGCTTTATCGGTATCATTGACAATCAATCTTAAGACCCCATAATCTGCTGTTTCCGCTATAGTCAGTGCTCTTATATCTATATTGTTATTTGCTAATAATTTTAAAACATCCCTCAAACGCCCCTGTTTGTTTTCTAAAAAAACCGATACTTGCTTTTTGATAAGATCACCCCCTATTTTTATTCTAACACTTATACGTGGCATTTTGAATACCTTAGTATTTTATTATATTTATAGCGGCAAATAAAATATTACAGTTTTCTCTCGTCTATAACCCTTATGGCCTTGCCCTCACTTCTTGGAATCGCTTTTGGTTCGACAAATCTGATTTTAGCGGATATGCCTAATACAGAATGTATTTTCTCCTTGATTCTTCTCTCCAATGCTTCCAGTATACTTATTTTATCGGAGAATGATTTTTCCGATAACTCCACCAATATTTCCAATACATCTAAACTCCCGTCCCGTGAGACAATCAATTGATAATGGGGTTCTACTTCTCCAATCTCTAAAAGCACACTTTCCACCTGGGACGGGAATACATTGACTCCTCTTATTATGAGCATATCGTCCGTTCTTCCTGAAACTTTTTCCATACGGACATGGGTTCTGCCACACCGGCATTTTTCTTCGGTCAATTTTGTAATATCTTTTGTTCTATATCTCAAAAGAGGTAATCCTTCCTTTGTTATTGTGGTGAATACAAGTTCGCCTTCTTCGCCGTAAGGGAGGGGCTCTAAGGTGATGGGGTCAATTATTTCAGGTATGAAATGCTCCTCCCATATATGAAGGCCATTTTGACATTCACATTCCATAGCGATTCCGGGCCCCATTATTTCCGACAGGCCGTATATATCATAGGCTTTGATATTTAGTTTTTCTTCTATAGTTGTTCTCATGCCTTCGGACCATGGCTCTGCTCCGAGTATACCGGCTTTTAAGGACAGGTCCGAAAGATCTATTTTCATTTCTTCAATTGCTTCTGCCAAATAAATGGCATAAGAAGGTGTGCAGCACAGTATGGTTGCTCCGAAGTCTTTCATGAGCATTATCTGTTTTTCTGTGTTTCCGCCTGACATGGGAATTACCGAAGCCCCTAATCTCTCTGAACCGTAATGAAGCCCCAATCCCCCCGTAAAGAGCCCGTAGCCGTAGGACACCTGAACGATGGAATTACTGTCGGCTCCCGCACATACCATTGAACGCGCTACAATTTCGGCCCAGATTGTTATGTCATTTCTTGAATATCCTACCACTGTCGGCTTTCCCGTTGTTCCACTAGAAGCATGAATTCGTACTATCTGTGACAGAGGTTTTGCGAACAGGCCATAGGGATAATTATCTCTCAAATCCTGTTTTGTTGTAAAAGGAAGCCTTGCCAAATCATCCAGGGATTTTACATCCTCAGGCATCACTCCAATTTTCTGAAATTTGTTTCTGTAAAAAGGCACGTCATGATAAAGCCTCGAAACCAATTGTTTTAAATTTTCCAGCTGGAGCCCTTTGAGTTCTTCCCTTTTCATACATTCTCTTGTTTCATTCCAGTACATTTTTTACCCTCACTTTCAAATAACAGATCTATCAGTTCTACTATTTAACATATTTTGTAATTGTTTAGTATAAAACATACAAAAGCCCCCCATCCATTAAAGGACGAGAGGCTAATTCGCGGTACCACCTTCATTGACTGTCATTATACAGTCCACTCGGATAAGAATACATAATTTATTATTTTAATATTCCTTTCTACTAACGTAAGAATAACGATCAAGCCTACTGTATATTTCAGCCGATTACTTATGAGAGAACTTCACCAAAATTCCAATTATCGGATTCCACCCGTTCCGATTCTCTGTAAATTTTCATAGTGGTTACTTTCCTCAATCATTGTATTTATTTATATAAACTTTCTAATATTATATTTGTTTCTAAAATATTTGTCAATGTTTTTTGGCTGATTCAAGTTTATTCATTTAAATCATTTTTTTCCTGCTTTAACATGAGGTAACCGAGAAACGGGGCACCTATGAACGAGGTGATTATGCTTATCGGAATTTCACCTCCGGTGATAGTCCGTGCAATTGTATCCATCAATAGCATAAAACCACCGCCAAGTATGGCAGAGAACGGCAGTAGAATAGAATGATCAGGTCCTACTATCAATCTTGCCATATGAGGGACTACAAGTCCCACCCATGCGATAGTTCCGCAAGATGAAATGGAAGAGGCCACCATCAGTGTGGCTAAAAAAATATATATTATCCGTACTTTGTTGACATCGATCCCAAGCGATTTGGCATCCTTATCTTCAAGCGTCATTATATTGAGGTTCCATCTGAACAAAAACAAGATAATAGCACAGATTGTCATCGGTGGGAATGTTTTTATAATGTCATTCCATACGATATTGTTAAATCCCCCCATAGTCCAGAATACTATTGTTGGCAACTGTTCGTAGGGGTCGGCTATATATTTCAAAAAAGACAGTCCGGCGGAAAAAAGCGAAGAAACGATGACGCCTGATAGTACCATTGTTGCCAGGGTGCTGCCGGTTCTGTGGCTGCCCATTCTGTATGCAATTATAACTGCAGTAAGACCAAAAATAAAGGAAAAACTTTGTATGGCCAAGGCTGAAGTGCTGACAAATACTATCGCAAGGCCTGCGCCGAAACTTGCCCCTGCGGAAACACCAAGAATATCGGGAGATACAAGAGGATTTTTAAATAGCCCTTGGAACACAGTGCCCGAGATGCCTAACATAGCACCTACCCACAAGCCCATCAATGCTCTGGGTAATCTGACAGACCAGAATACTATATGATCTTGCAGCATGTCCGGTTCGGTCGGCTGGCCCACAATTTTAAATTTAACAAGATTGAGCATACTGTTTAATGTCAAGGGATATCTTCCTACGATCATTGATAGAATGAAACATAACAGTAAAATAACAAGGGATATAAAAATAATTTTTGTGTGTTTTAACATAAAATCCATATGTTATCCTCTCTTTTTGGTATAGAAGGCTGGCAATCTTTATAGGCTTCCACCCAAATCTGTAAAGGTTTTTCCATAAAGCATCTCGAAGAAATCATCTGCCTCTTTTTCAATATCCACATCTAGGAATTTATCAGGATGAATTTTCTTAGCAAGCCATTTCATGCCAAGCACGGCTTGAGGCGAAGGATAATCCCAAGCGTTCATCTCTGAAGGGAACCAGAAGACTTGTTTATTTTTCACGGCATTTAGTCCTTGGAGTCTTTCATCGGCTAATATTTGTTCGGGGGTGATACCCGATGTATATTGTGTTACAACAATTATATCAGGATTCCATTTCATCAATTGCTCCGGTGAAACTTCGAACCAACCATGTCCCGGTATGACTTCACCCGTTTCATCCGCCGAAACATTTCTTCCGCCTACGAGGTCGATTAAAAAATGTTGGTACATGTCTCCCGAGCATGTCGAAAGCAGTCCCGTTGGTCCAACCACATATACACCCGGCCTTTCCTCAGGCTGAAGGTCTTTTGTTTTCTTTTGTACCGTATTAATTGCCTCATCGTAGTATTCGATGAATTGTGTTGCTTTATCTTCACAACCTAAAGCTCTTCCTAGGTTTTCCATGGTGGTTTTAAGTTCTTCCAAATCTTCGGCTGTAACACCAAATACTGTAAAACCGCGCTGTTCTAAATTTTCGGCAAGTTCTTTGTTTCTGCCCGGTACCAAGACCAAATCCGGGTCTAATGTGACTAATTCCTCAATATTTATATTGTTTGGACTTCCCGGAGCCGGCAGTGATGAAAATCCCGGTTTTATGGCATTGAAAAAAGCATTGTTCTTGGATGGGGAATCTATTCCTACCAATTTATCTTGTTCCCCTAACGCAAAGATCATATGCCCGGCAATTCCGTAGTTTACAACAATTCTTTCTACCTTGTCGGTAATTTCAATCTGTCTTCCCAGACCGTCGGTAACAATTACTTTTTGTGTTTCTTCTTGTTGTGATGCCGAATCTGTTTTTTGTTTATCGCCACATCCGGTACATAATATTGATAGGACGATGGCAAAAACTAAGAGGAGGGTTAATATCTTAGTTTTGTTAACCATATTTTTAAGCATTTTAATTCTCCTTCCAATTTTAATTATTTGATGCACCAGTGGCATGGTATTATGACTTGAGTCCCGCCACTGACAAAATCAACACTGATGTCCATGTCGTACATTTGACTTAGTAAATCTGCTTTAAGTATTTCGCAGGTCTTGCCCCAGGAGATTATTTCGCCCTTTTTCAACATCACCACCTCATCACAGCAATGCATTGCAAGATTAGGATCATGTAATGTAATAATCACCGTAAGATTATTTTCCCTTGCAACTTTGGTTATCAAATCCAATATTATGAATTGGTTTTTGTAGTCAAGATGGGCGGTAGGTTCATCTAAAAGCATTATTTCAGCATTTTGAAAAATTGCCCTTGCTATCAAGGCCATTTGTTTTTCGCCTCCGCTTATCTTATTAAACGGTCTTCCTGCAAGATTTCTGATACCCAAATTGTCGAGCAATGTAGCTGCACGTTCATAATCCTGTTTTCCGGGTGCCTCCCAATTTTCCAGATAGGGTGCTTTTCCCATTACAACGAGTTCTATCACTTTAAAGGGAAAGACAATATTTGTTTGTTGTGGGACCCGGCTCATTTTCTTTGCTAATTCTTTTCTGTTCATGTTGGAAATAGATTTTTCAGATATTATAATTTCGCCGCTTTTGGGTTTGTTTAAGCCGTTGATACAATCGAGCAAGGTTGTTTTTCCGGAACCGTTTGGCCCTAACAAGCCGCATATGCATCCATCACCCATAAAGAAGTTAAGATTATTTAATATTTTACGTTTGCCATAATAAAAATTTAAATTTTTTACCGTTATATTAGCCACTCGTTTTCCCCCTAAAACATTTTCATATACATGAAAATAGCTATTGCCCTTTTTGATTAATTACTGCCATTGCTCCATGATTGTACAGCATACGTGCAAGGCTTTCTATTGATATGTCCGCACCGCCGGCCAGGTGTGTTAAAATACTCCTGCTGCCGACAGCGGCACTTTTAATATCCAGCCTGCTGCCGATAGTGTCCTGAGGAAGTTTGTCAAAGGGCCCTGAAAAGGGATATTTTTTATCTTCGCCGTCTTCCAAAAAGTATTTGTAACCGGGAGGATAATCATGGTATTGAAAGTGTTTTCCTGTAGTGATTGCCAGATACTGAGAATGCGTATCGTCATATGCATACCAATTTGTTTTATTTGAGCACATGGTGTAGGGAAATTTAAATTCTTTGGTACCGATTCCTTCGATAATAATCAAAGCCACCTTATTTTTGTTGGCTAAGTTTTTTTCTATAAGTCTTTTTATCTGGGTAATACAATTTAAATCCTTTGAACAAAGGGGCGTATAAACAGGGATCGTTTCGTGTTTTGCGGAGACTTTATATATGGGCCTTGTTGTGGCGCCGTAGGCTTTTAATGAATAGCCTTTTTCCGCCTCCAATATGTAATCAGGAAAACGCCTGATAAAATCCGGGCTTCCTCCGAATTGTTCAATAAATTCCTGTTTACTCACTACTCTTTTTATCCCGGGGGTATGTTCCAGATATTTAATATCATCAGGAGATGCATCAAATAAACCGCCATAACAGGCGGACATACCGCCGCAAAGGGCAATTCCGTCAAGATTTGACAAATCTATATAATCGATTAGGGGTATTGTGTTTCCCAAACCGACAATTACGGGTATAAATCCTGATTCATCGAGAAATATTTTTATGCTGTCAAATATATGGTCAATCATTTTGTGCCATTCATCGGCGGATACTTGTTTAAAACAGGACATAAAATAAGGTTGTGCAAAATTCATGAACATAAAATCCGGTTCATATGCATTGTTAACTTCAAGGGCTACGTCCTTTATCCATTCAATACTTTTAGATTCAAGATCCCCCGGATAATAATTTCTGCTTATAATATCTTTTGCAAGGGAAATAATTTCATTATCAATTTCATATTTTCTTCCGGTTTCTAAATTTATAGTTGTTTGCCATTCTCTAACATCAATGATTCCATAAACCATTTTTTCTCCTCCTTATCCATCCTTCAGGTCCCAAGGGGTGTATTCACCGTATAAGGGTAATTTTGTGCCACATTTAGGGCATTGATTATTGTTTAGAAAACTATTAGTAAGCTTTCCTCCACAGCTTCCCGAACTGATGCGCTCAATTACTATATCCCCGCATTTTGAACATGATGTGTTGACCCATTCCGAGCCCATAAAATTTCCAAAATACACATAAGGCAAATGGCTTCGGGCGGCAAGCAAGGATTCGTTTAAATCATCAATATTCGGATAATCGGCATCAACCATTTTATATTCCGGTAGGAGTCTAAATACATGCCATGGGATTTGCGGATTTATAGAATGAATAAATTCATATATGTCGGGAATTTCATGATCATTGATTGTTTGGACAATAGGGGTGGTTATCTCGACATGACAGTCCACTGCTAATCTTTTAATATTTCGAAGGATCGGTTGTACGTTCTTTATGCCGGCATATTTGTCGTAAAAATCAGCGCTTAAGGATTTTAAACTGATATTAACAAATTGAAATATATCGGCTAATATATTGCATGATTCTTCCGTCATATAACCATTGGTTAAGCATCCTAGGGGTATGTTTTGGGCCTCGGCCAATTTTGCGACTTCAATCATTGTAGGTAAAGATACCGTTACTTCATTAACCCCGAATACTATATTGTGACATCCGGTTTTTTGAGCTATTTGTATTATTCTGTCCGGCGATATTTCAAACATAAACTGTTCTTCCGGAAGGCCCTTGGCTACATGGGCATTGCTGCAATAATGACAGTTGAAATTGCAGCCGCTGCTGCCAATAAGCAATGTCCTGCTTCCGGGATATGCATGAAAAAAAGGCAGAGATTCGATGTGTACCGCCATATATGTTGTGTATCTATTCGGGTATCTTTCTTTTATCTCCCCGTCAACTTCATGATACATCCGGCAAATGCCCACTTGGCCCCCGGTTAAATCGCAGCGCCATTCACAGTAATTACATTCCATAGGTCATTCCCCCTTCGTATAAAGCCATGTTTTTTATTTTAGCAAATTATTCCTGGCAGTTACTACAGACTCCTTCCTGGATTCCTTCTATTTTATCGGGGATTCCGGTCTGCCTTTCTAGATTATCGGTAACAATTATTTTTTGTGTTCCCGATTGCTGTGGTGTAGTACCGGCAATTTCAAATTTTTTTGTATGCCTGCGACAACAAAGAAGGTAATAAGCGTTGTTGTAATATAATTTTTGGATCTATTGTACTTATGATAAATAATGTTATAAATCCTGTTTGCTTTCAAAAATACGTACAAAAACAAACAAAATCCGACCCTCACCCATTAGGAAGATACTGGAAAAGGACGGATTATTCCTCTTTTTCCCCTTTCCACAATGGGAGGCTCAATCGTTTCCAACTAAACCCTATCGGTCTCAACTCATAATTTCTAAAGCCAGGTTTACAGAGTTTTCGACTCGGAGAATTATATAAAATATGATTTCTAAGTTATAATTGCTTTGGCAAAATATTAACATACAATCATATGCATGTCAAAAAATCGGCTTGAATCTATGTAGTTCTTAAATGATAAAGTTATGCAACCAAAATAAATGTTATTTATTGTCAAAATGTATAGAAATTGTTACAAATATAAGCCAGGGATAAAGAATGTAACAGTTGCTTAAAATTAAAATAAGGGACAAATAAAAATTTCAACTGCTATACAACTCTACATTACAAAAATTTATTATATCTTTATCTGATTTTCCTTCATATATTTTGACCTTTACTCCATATGCGGTACTGAGATTTTCATCTGTCATAACATCTTCTACTTTGCCTACCGCGATGATGCCATCATATCCCATCATTACAACCCTGCATTCCAATTGCCATACATGGTTAGGGAAATGACTGGTCATAATTATAGTCAGGCCTTTTTCACTCAAGTTTCTTATAGTGTTAAGAATGACCGCCTGATTTTTAAGGTCTAAATGGGAAGTTGGCTCATCAAATAGAATAGTGCCGGATCCCTGGCACAGGGTGCGGGCAATCAATACCAACTGTCGTTCTCCGCCTGATATATGAGTATAAGGCTTTCTAGACAGATGTTCAATTCCCATCTCTTTCATAATATTTTTAGCTAATCTTGTGTCTTCTTCCGATGGTGCCTGAAAAAGTTTTAAATGGGGAGCACGTCCCATTTTTACTACCTCGAGACATGTATATGGGAAGGCTGCATTATGTTCTTGAAATACGTAACCAACCTTGTGAGCGATTTCTATTGAGGACATAATTTTTATATCTGTTCCATCAATTTTTATACTTCCATTTTTTAAGGAAAGATTCCCATGTATACAGTTAAGGAAAGTGGTTTTGCCACAACCATTTGGACCGATAATGCATATGATTTCCCCCTCCTTAACATTTAGGTTAATATCTTTCCACACTTCTTTATCTCCATAACTAAAAGCGGCAGAAGAAATTTCTATTTTCGTTGTCATCAATTCCAACCCCCTTTGGTTTTTCTGAGTAGATATGCAAAGAATGGTGCCCCTACCAAAGCCGTTAAAATTCCAAGGGGTACTTCCGTAGGAGATATGATTCGGGATAGATTATCTATAATTATTAAATAAGTTGAACCCATAATAATTGTAATAGGTAAAAGAACCTGATGATCGGGCCCGACAATCATACGACATAAATGTGGGATGACCAAGCCAACCCAGCCGATGATACCACAAAAAGCTACCGCAGTGGAGGAGATAATGGTTGTACATATAATTATGATTCCTTTTAATAATTCAGTATTTACTCCCATGGATTTTGCCTCTAATTCTCCCATAGAAAGAACATTTAAACGCCAACGAATCATAATCAATCCTGTGCATCCAATTATAATAGGTGTTACAGCCAAAAATAAATTTTCGGGTTTAATATTTCCCATACTGCCCATCAACCAAAAAACAATGGCAGGTAGCTTATCATCTGCATCAACTGTATATTTTAGTAAAGAAAGTAGTGATTGGAATAAGGTTGAAACAACCATTCCCGAAAGCACCAGCATTAGTATGGGGGTTGTTTTATAAATTCTGCTTGTGGAATAGGTAATAATAACGGCAATTATGCCAAACCCAAAAGCAACTAAATGAATCATAAGCATGGAGCCATTCATAATTATTGCAAGAGCGGCTCCAAAACCGGCACCAGCAGAAACCCCTAAGACAAAAGGGCTGACCAAAGGATTATGAAACATACCTTGAAAAGCGGCGCCGGATAAAGAAAGTCCGGCGCCGACTACACCTGCCATAATTGTACGGGGTACTCGTACCCGCATAACAACTGTTTCTGCCGTATCTGTCCAGGTAGCTTCAATAGGTAACAAAAAAACTTTTCTACCTAATATCTTTAATACAGTCAAAGGGCTAACATAAAATCGCCCTAAAAAAAGGGAGATGAAGAAAAAAATGAGGGGTAATCCTGTTAACAAAACAAATCTTTTAAAGGAAATGGAACTTGTTTCTTCCATATCTTTTTCTGATTTAGTTTTTAGAAGCTTTGCTTTGCTAAATGTAAAACTCATATTTTTCCCTCCTCATTGCACCTATTATTTTTCTACCCAGCCAGCGATAACCTTTTCCGCTTCCTCTGTGGAAAGATCATAATCATAAAAAGTGGTAAAATAGTATTTTAATTCTTCAACTAAATCAACATCCCGGAACAAATCCGGATGAAGTTCTTTTGCCAACCAATAGTAAAATACAGCTCTACTGGTTCCCTTATCTAAATAGAATACTCCGGATGGAATACGATAAATACGATCATTTTTCACTGCGGGGAGGGAAATCCAGTCCCCGCCGGTTTTAAGGGTTTCTATTATTTCTTCTGGTTTTCCGCCATGGTTGTCTACGATTATAACATCAGGTTCCCAACCCAATAATTGTTCCTTGGTAATTTTAGGGAATTGCCCGCCTTTTTCAACACTTACAAGTTTTCCACCACAGAGGGCAACTTCAAACTCCCTTGGGTTCATAGGATAAGTAGAAAGAATGTCTACTCCCCGAGTATTTCCCCAATAGACACTTGGGAATTCGTCCTCTTTTAATTGTGAAGTGCGTGAACGTATAAATTCAACAGTTTTATCATAATAGCTTTCCCATTCTTTATAGCGTCCTGGAGCATCTCCTCCGAGGATATCCGCTAGAGTGAAAAGTTGCTTTTTTATATCTCCTTGATATTCATCAATATTTGTAGGTTCAAAAGTTGACCAATTGATGACTATAGCTGGTATTCCCGCAGAATCAAATTTCTCAAGTTCCTGCTCGATGTTCCAATAAACAACTAAATCAACTTCGTGATTAAGAAATTCTTCCACATTTACTGAAGCATCAGGTCCAACACCGCCAAGAGTTGCGTAGTTGACGATATCCGGATTTGTAAGTTGTGCAAGAGGATATTCTGTGGGGTGATCTTCCCGCACAAGTGCTATTTGGTCTTTTGCTCCTAAGGTAAATACCATCTCATAGGTTGGTCCTTGCATTGTAGCAACCCTGCTGGGTTTTGTAGAAACAGTTACTTTTCTTTCAGCAAGGTCTGTTATTTCACGTGTTGTTTCTTGGGATTCTCCTTGTGTTTGGGTTTCCGTTTCTTTATCATTTTCAGTTTCTACCGGATCTTTTTTACAGCCAGAAATGTTAAAGAGTAGTAACACAATCATGGTCAGACAGAGCAAGCGCCGCATTTTTTTCATAAGTTTTTACCTCCTATTCTTTTTTCAAAGCTAAAAGATATAAAGATGGATTTCAGGTCATATGATTCTCTCTTTTGCAAAACAATTATTATTTTTCATATCAAAATTCCCATGTTTTTGAAATAAATAAAACCCGGCCTTTTCCATTAAAAAAGTCTGAAAAAGAACGGATTTTTCTTTTTCCCCTTTCCACAATGGGAGGCTCAATCGTTTCCAACTAAACCCTATCGGTCTCAACTCATAATTTCTAAAGCCAGGTTTACAGAGTTTTCGACTCGGAGAATTATATAAAATATGATTTTTAAATTATAATTGTTTTGGCAAAATATTAACATACAATCATATGTATGTCAAGAAATCGACTTTGGGAATTATAACTGTTCTGCAATAATGTCGAAATTAATCATATTATATTATAAGAGAATTATCTGATAAACAGGCGAAAAACGTAAGAAATTTGTAAGGATTATAATAGTAGAATTTTAAAAAGTATATGTTACTATTATTACATGAGATATCTCGGAAATAGGGGTGGGGTGTATGTACAATATACTTGTTGTCGACGACGAAAAAGAAATAACCGATGCGATAGAGGTTTATTTGAAAAATCAAAATTATAATGTTTTCAAGGCATATGACGGAATACAGGCTTTAGAGATATTTGATAGAGAGGAAATACATCTGGTGCTCATAGATATTATGATGCCGAAACTGGACGGAACAAAAACTACGATTAAAATGAGGGAAAAAAGCTCCGTGCCCATAATATTTTTGTCCGCAAAATCGGAGGATATGGACAAGATATTGGGGTTGAATATAGGGGCGGACGATTATATAACAAAACCGTTTAACCCCATGGAGCTACTTGCAAGGGTTAATTCCAATCTCAGGAGGTACACAAATTATTCAAACGGCGGTATGGCAAAAGAAAACATACTTAAAATAAATGGCATAGAGTTAAGGGATGATAGTAAAGAACTGATGGTGGACGGTGAAACAGTCAAAATAACTCCCTTAGAATATAAAATTTTATATTTATTGATGAGCAATCCGAACAGAGTATTTTCCATAGAAGAGATATACGAAAAGGTATGGAAAGAGCCGGCATATAACCCGGACACTGTAACGGTACATATAAGGAGAATTCGAGAAAAAATAGAAATAAATCCGGGGGAACCGAAATATTTAAAGGTGGTGTGGGGCGTTGGATATAAATTTGAACAACCAAAACGACAACAGTGAGGAAATTACATCGGACAAAAAAGATGATGGGGAAGAAAAAATCATATCAGACGAAAGAGATAAAAATGATAAGGGAATCATGCCGGACAGAAAAGTCGGCGATAGCGAAGGAATCATGTCGAGCAAAAAAGACAATAACGATGAGGGAGTTATATCGAGCAAAAAGGGTGGCGGTAATTTTTTTAATACATCCTTTGCAGTGGTGCTTATGATACTGATATTTTCAATAGTCTCCGTAGCGGGTTATTTGCCCATAAGGAATATTTATTTTCCTGTTAAAGATAATGTAAAAAAATATGTGGAGAGCAGCGGTATCAACAGCATGGCATTCGACATAGCGAACTTGACAAAACATCTACAGCGGTATGTAAACCGGGGTAACGATTGGTCTGACGACAGATATATAAATATAGAGAGTGTCAAGTATAAAATATATCCCTTAGAAAAGGGTGAAAATTCGGGGCAAGTCTTAGAAAATGGTATAAATGAAGACAGAGAAAAAATAGATGAAGGAATTAATCCTGAAGGCGAAACAGATACTGAAACAGATGCCAAAACAGTAGAAGGTGAAGTTAACGAGGAAACGGCCGGGGAAACAGAAGAAGGTATAACAGTTCAAAGAAGAGCCTTAACCAATATGCAACATATTTCGGATGCCGAATTGCAGGCAGAAATAGATAGCAGCCTTCTATATATTAAAATCACCTTCGATGAAAGCGGCCAACCGGCGATAGAGGCTGTTTTGGGGGAAGAACTTGAGGATAAAGGGACCAGGTTCAATAAAGACTTAATCATCGATTATTTAGATGATAAGAATATGGAGAAATATGCCGGCCTCGAGGCAATATATATCATACCGCAGGATTTTGAAAGCCATAATGATATATTTGTCTTGGGCATGAAGGAGCATTATACGTACCCGGGTTATTTTTTTCTTATATTGGCAATAGGTGGGGTAAGTCTTTTAATTTTAATCATGGGGGCTTTTATAATACCGTATTCGTCACAAAATAAAACAGCTATCTGCAGGGGATTTAATAAAATGCCTTTGGAGTTAAAACTTTTCGCCTGGGTATTGCTTGTAGGGCTATGCGGTATCAATGTAGCCGTGCTTGACGGCCATAGTTACGGTTATATGAACCTTGTTACAAAAATAGTATATGATGTAAATCCTTATTTTTATATAATCGGGATACCTATAACCTTTATACTATACCTGCTTGTTTATTTAGGTGCGGTCTATATAAAATATATTTACTATACGGGGTTTAAAGAAGGATTCATCAATAACAGCTTTTTTGGAAAGATATTATTGTATATCATCAGAAATATAAGAATAATACTGAAAAGGTTTATGGCCATAGATTTGAGAGAAGACAATCAAAGAAAATTGATAGGAATAGCGGTGATGAATTTTTTAGTCATAGTGATATTGGGTTCAGGCGGGTCCGTGGGTTTTATCTTAGCGGTTATATACAGTATCATCGTGTTTAAATATATACTGGGGTTAATAGAAAATGCTGCAGAATTAAATCAGGCAAGCACCCAGGTTGCCGGGGGCAATTTTGATATCAAGGTTGACGAGGATATGGGCATATTGACACCCATGGCCCAAAATTTAAATAATATAAAACAGGGATTCAGTGTAGCAGTAGATAAAGAGATAAAAAGTGAGCGCATGAAATCGGAGCTTATTTCAAATGTATCCCACGATCTCAAGACTCCGCTGACATCCATTATTACGTACGTGGATTTATTGAAAAATGAAGCTGTTGAATCAGATACACAGAAGGAATATATAGATATAATAGATAAAAAATCACAGAGGCTGAGAATATTGATAGAAGATCTGTTCGAGGCCAGTAAAGCCACCAGCGGCAATATAGACTTTAACTTGGAGAATATAGACGTGGTTGCACTGTTCAGGCAAACCCTAGGGGAGTTAGAAGAAAAGATAAACGAAAGCAACCTTCAATTTAAGATAAATGCCCCGGAAAATAAGGTTATGTGTAATTTGGACGGCAGGAGGACCTACAGGATATTTGCAAACATCATAAGCAATATATTAAAATATTCTATGAAAAATTCAAGAGTATATATAGATATCATAGAAGGAGAACAAAAAATAGATTTCATATTTAAGAATATCTCTGCACATGAAATGAATTTTGATCCCTCCGAGATTGCAGAACGTTTTTCAAGGGGAGATGAATCTCGTTCCACCGAAGGTTCCGGACTGGGCCTTTCGATAGCTAAGAGTTTTGTAGAACTCCAAGGAGGAACGTTGGATATAGCCATAGACGGGGATTTATTTAAATTGATTGTGATGTTTCCAAAGATTTAGTGTGGCCCGGTTTGAATGTTATTTGTTAAATATTTATATAAAATGATATAATCATCTATAAAGCCAATATATAAAATATGTTGGCTGTTTTTAATGTAGGGGGCTGTATCATGAGGGAAAATAAATTGTGGAAACTTTTTATTTCAATATTGATTTCAAGTGCGTTTACATTTGGAGGAGGTGTTGTAATTGTTTCCTTATATAGAAAAACATTTGTCGAGGAACTGAATTGGATAGATGAAGATGAGATGATGGATATTATTGCCATAGCACAATCAAATCCGGGTTCGTTTTCGGTCAATACCAGCGTTGCTTTAGGATATAGGATACACGGAATCTTAGGTAGTTTAGTTGCTCTATTTGGTGTGATCATACCGCCCTTTGTTATTATTTCTATGATTTCGACTTTTTACAATGAATTCAGAGAGAACAGAGTAATAGGAGTTGCATTGCAGGTGATGCGAGCCGGGGTAGCGGCTATAATTTTGGATATTGTCGTTGATTTGGGAAAAGGGATAATAGAAACAAAAAACGCCCTGTATATTATTATAATGGTGCTTGGCTTTATATTAAAATATTTCTTTAATATTGAAGCTATGTATATAATTCTATTTTGTTTGGGAGTTGGATTGCTTACTCTATTTTTAGAACACAAAAAGGGGGATGACTGATGGGGATTTTATGGACTCTTTTTGTCAGCTTTGTAAAGGTGGGCCTATTCGCCGTCGGCGGCGGCTATGTGGCGATACCGCTTATTCAGGAGCAGATAGTCAATAAACACGGATTGTTAACAATGGCCGAATTTACGGAATTGATTACAATTGCGGAGATAGCACCGGGTGCAATTACAATCAACTCGTCCACTGTCATCGGGCAAAGAATATATGGCACCGTAGGGGCGGTAGTATGCACTGTTGGAGTTATTATTCCTACATTTCTGTTCTGTTTAACTATTGCTCATTTATATTATAAATATAAAAAAGTTTATGGGATCCAGATTGTTTTGGCAGCCATTAAACCTGCGGTGGTGGCTCTGATCGCCGGCACCGGCATCTCAATTTTAATGCTCGCATTGTTTAATTCCGATCTTAATAATATAGTGCTCAGTGAATTCCGGTGGCTTGAATTCGGGCTATTTTTGGGCGGTTTTATAATCCTCAGAAAATATAGAATAAAACCCATAGGTATTATCATAGTGACTGGTGTCATCGGTACCGTTTTGCAGTTTATCATCAATGCAATTTAAAATATAGATTTTTTGTTCTATTTGGAATGAAGAAAATCAAGAAACGCGTTTTTTAATCCCTCCGAATATAAGAATCAAAACAGGGAATATCAATTGAAAGGGAATAACATAATACTGATAAATATTAACCCACTCAACCATGTGCATTGTGCTGTCGTATAGGATAAATGAAAGCGATACCATAAGCAATGCTAAGGGCGCCGAAACCCATTTGTAAT
>CAYOGD010000021.1:0-16537 GCA_964403395.1 uncultured Alkaliphilus sp. | reverse complement strand
GCTTTTTCTTTTGAAATAACGCCTTCCTCAGGTATTGTTTCTACTCCGCCATTCAGTGAAGACATTTCTTTCATCATTGCTCGATCGTCACTACCGGCACCATACCCGCCGGAGATATGCCCCTTATCGTACAATTCATCATGGGATAATAATTTCCCTGTAACAGCATCTATTTTATCGCTTTCCTTCGGAGCATAGGTATATACCGGAGTTAAGATCATCTTTTCGCTATCCTCCGGGTTATATTTATTTAACCTGACATATTTGAGGTTAAGCCTGTCATCTTTTTCAAACAATTCCCTGGCTTTTTTCTCACTCAAGAGCTGCCTATTCCCCTCATAACTCGCCTCATCCCATTGCATTTCATAGGATACAACCTCCCCGTTTATGCCGGACACATTAACTATAAAATAGTTGTTTGGAAAGAACTCTCCCTTTAGTTTTCTGACAAACATAAAATAATAATTATCCGAAGCCTGTTTATCATTATATAAATAATACGGGATAAATGTAGGCGCTTTAATAGTAACCTCCTCTGTTTCTTTGAACTTTTCTTTTTCCAATGATTCTATAAAATCTATAGCGATTTTTTTTGCTTCATCTTTAAGCAATGTTACTACGCTCCCATAGCTTTCGTTATCCCAGCTGTTAATAGAAATTACTTCTCCGGTATCGGCAGCCATGGTAACGGAAATATGTTTGTTTTCTCCTTCAAAATTTAAATTCCAAAACTGCCTCTGTCGTATATCCTCGGTATATAAATCACTGTATTGTAGTTTATAGTCCTCCCTTATATTTAATCTCCCCCTGGCTAACTTTTCTACCTGTACCTTAGTTAAAATTGAAGACCTTGCTTGTCCATACCCAGTCGATGTTATTACTCCTAAAAACAGTGTCAATATAGTAGCAGCAATGATTATTCTCCTTAACATTTTAAACCCCCCGTGTTTTTTATTTTTAGTGTCCCATATATATGCCTATAATTTTAGACGCAAAGCAACCAAAAAAGTTTCACACGTATTAAAAATTTATATAGCGCCCCGACCAATATTCTAAACCTAATCCCCCAGAACAAAATCTATTTCTCTCTGGGCTATATCTATCTTGTTCACCTTTACTCTTATAGCATCCCCTATTCTGTAAATCTTTTTCCGCACCTCACCTATCAACATATGCTTTTTACTATCGTAAATATAATAATCATCAAATAAATAACTCAGGGGAATTAATCCTTCAATTGTATTATCTAATTCTACAAATATACCAAAAGAAGTAATTCCCGAAATAATCCCATCATATTCTTCTCCGATTCTATCCCCCATATATTCAACCTTTTTCAGATCTTCCGTTTCTCTCTCCGCTTCTTCCGAGACCCGTTCCCTGGTTGAAGATTGTTCCGCAATATCATGTATCACAGCCTTTAGACAGCTTATCCTCTTACCGTCTAATTTTCTATTGATAGCTTCCTTTATAATACGGTGTATCTCTAAATCCGGATACCTTCTTATTGGCGCTGTAAAATGACAATAATGCTTTGCGGCAAGCCCGAAATGTCCCAAACTTTCTCCGGCATATCTGGCTTTTTTAAGGGATCTCAGCATCAAAGTATTTATCAACCTTTCTTCTTTAGAACCTTTTGCCTTTTTTAACAAATCCTGTAAGGCCTTAGGATGTATTTCGGTATTTAATCCTTTTAATCTGTATCCAAAATTATGAATAAATTCGTTAAACTCTTCAAGTTTTTCTAAATCCGGATCCTCGTGGACCCTATATATAAAGGGAATATTCTGCCAATAGAAATGTTCTGCGATAGTTTCGTTACAAATCAACATGAATTCCTCTATTATTTGATCGGCAATACGTCTCTCACATTTTACAATATCGATAGGTTTGCCGTTTTGATCTAAAATCACTCTGGCTTCCGGAAAATCAAAATTTATTGCTCCTCTATTTTCCCTGTGTTTTTTTAATATCAAACAGAGTTCTTCCATCATTTTAAATTCATTCAATAGTTGTGAATACCTGTTCCTTAAACTTTTGTCTTCATTTTCTAAAATATCGGAAACATCCTCATATATCATTCTTTCCTTTACATTGATAACACTCTCTACAATTTCATGATTTATGACCCTGCCCCTGTTGTTTATTTCCATAAATACGGATAAGGCTAATCTGTCCACTTTTGGATTGAGGCTGCAAATTCCATTTGATAATTTGCCGGGCAGCATGGGTATAACCCTATCTACTAAATATGTGCTGTTTCCCCTTTCTAGTGCCTCCCTATCCAGGGCTGTCCCTTCCTTAACATAATGGGTTACATCTGCAATGTGTACCCCCAATTTATAATTTCCGTTTGATAATTTTTCTATAGATATTGCATCATCTAAATCCTTAGCATCCGCCCCATCTATGGTTACAATAGTTAGATCTCTTAGATCCCTTCTACCCGTTTTCTCTCTTTCACACACCTCATGTGGAATTTTTGTGACCTCTATCTCTACTTTTTTAGGAAAATCAGGAGTTAGACCATACTTTCTCATTATAGAGAGTATATCTACACCTATGTCATCCTTATGCCCAATTATCTCTATAATCTTACCTTCCGGGTTTCTTCTGGTTTTCGGCCATTTTATAATTTCACAAACTATCTTATCTCCCTCTCTGGCCCTGTTTATATCGTCTCTATGTATGAAGATATCAACATTTATTTTAGGATCATCAGGGATTACAAAACCAAAATTTTTACTGCTTTCATATATACCTATAACCTTGACATTAGCCCTTTCTAATATTCTGATTATTTCTCCCTCGGTTTTTTTCCATACTTCACTGTTTTCCACATCTTTTCTCGCTATTACTTTATCATTATTCATAGCACCATTTATTAAATTAGCGGGGATAAATACGTCGGGTACTTCCGGTTTATCCGAGACTACAAACCCATAACCTTTCTGATGCATTTGCAATCTTCCCACAATCAATCCCATACGTTCCGGGACACCATATCTTTTTTTTCTGGTTTTGATGATCAAACCCTCTCTGACCATATCATCCAACAGATCAGAAAAAAAATTACCTTGGCTCCTATCTATTTCAAAAATATCCATGAGCTCTTCTTCTAACATCGGATTATAAGCTTTTTTATACATAAATTCTAAAAGTTTTTCTTTAATTGTCAATAAAATTCCTCCTTCTTTTTAAATATTATTTCCCAATTTCAATATACCATTACTCATTTAAGTAAAAAAGGCCCTCAATCTTTTGATCAAGAGCTGGTGTTTTGCATTATTTTAAAGGGAGCCCCCTTTTTATTTTCTATTGAATTGCAACCAAGGCAATCGCAATGGCTACAAATAAAAATGCAGTTATTTTTGTAACCTTGCTTAATAAAGCATCAAAACCCCTATTTTGTTTAGCCCATAACTGCGCACCACCCCCGGAAATTGCACCGGAAAGTCCCTCGCCCTTACCCGATTGAAATAAAACACTCCCAATAAGTACAATACATACTATGACTTGAATAACCATCAAAAATGTCCTCAATTTTGTTACACCTCCTGTAACGATAATCAACATTTGTATTGTAACACAGTAAGCCAATAAAATCAATCAAACTTTCGCTTTAAAAAATGCGAAAAAACAAATATTTTCTTATGTTGATAAGAAAAAGCAATATTTTCTTAATCAGAGAATATTGCTTTTAATCTATCAATAATTTCTAATATCACTTATCACTGTTTACCTAAATATTATTTAACTAATAAAGAAGCTAAATTGAATGCGTTCATAACCGGTAACATTATTACGGAAACCGTAGCCATCATTTTGATCATAATATCCTGGTTAGGACCGACAACATCCTTGTACCCGTCACCAACAGTATCACCGATAATACCGGCATTATGAATTTCATCGAAACGTTCCTGGCCATATTTCTTTACTAAATCATCCTCTATAGACTTGATATATTTTTTCGCATTATCCCATGCACCGCCACTGTTCGCTGTCGAGGTTGCCATTGCCACAGCATCCAAAATTGTTCCCAGTAAGAATCCGCCTACAAATGTAGGCCCAAAGATAAAACCGCCTATAACAGGAGACAATAAAGAAACAAGTGCAGGCTTTTTCATCTCAGCAATAGCACTTCTCGTACAGATATCAATACAGCGATTGGAATCCGGTTTTACTTCCCCGGACAATATCAGTGGGTTTTCACGCACTTGTCTGCGCACTTCCTCCACCATCTGTTCGGCATTTCGACACACCGCATTGAGCATTTCTCCAGAAAGCCAATGCATAATACCTACACCTATAAATGCCCCGCCTAAAGCAGAGTAGTTCATTATATCAAGTACGCCGCCGCTTTCTCCAATATTCGCGAAGGACATCAGCATGGCCAATGCCGCGAGTACACCGGAGCCGATTGCAAAGCCTTTTCCGACAGCCGCCGTGGTATTTCCGAGAGAATCCAAACTATCGGTGATATTGCGCACTCTTTTATCCAATTGAGACATTTCCGCAATACCGCCCGCATTATCGGAAATCGGGCCATAAGTATCTACCGTAACTGTTGCTACAACAAAGGAAAGCATACCTACCGCCGAGATAGCCGAACCATACAGTCCTGTAAAGAAACTTGAAATAATAATGGCACCACCCATAATAGCACAAGCAGGCAAACAACTTCGCCAACCCGTGCTTGTCCCTCCAATGATAACCAAAGCCGGACCTTCTTCTGCTAAATGAGCAATATTTCTTGTCTCTTTGTATTGCTCGCTTGTATAACGCTCAGCTACTGTGCCCAGCAAAATACCAGCAACAACCCCGGTTACAGCACTCAACCAGGGAGATATCCAACCAAATCGAAAGTCAACTCCTGTATGATCCTGCCCATTAAAAAAGAAATAACTCAGTACTAAAGTAGCACCGGCAATAATTGCCGCAGAACTCCACAGAGAGATATTTAGTTCTCTGCCAAGTTTGTTGCCCGGTTTTCTAAAAAGCACATAGGCAATTCCTAAAATGGAGGCAAGAAGGCCTACACCGACAAATGCAAAAGGATACTGCATCATACGAACCATAAGCTCCGTGCTGACAGGTGTGGGCGAATTTATAGCAGCAGTATAAATCGTTGTCGGCAAAACTGCAGATGCCACTATCGAACTGATGGTGCTTTCCAAAAGATCCGAACCCATACCGGCCACATCACCAACATTATCACCTACACAGTCTGCGATAACCGCCGGGTTACGCGGATCATCCTCCGGAAGTCCTAATTCGGTTTTACCTACAAGGTCGGCCCCCATATCCGCTCCCTTGGTGAAAATTCCACCACCAAGCCGATTAAACACTGCAATCGAAGAACAACCTAAGGCATAACATGCCAACACTTGGGGAAATAATACAAATTTCAGACCGGCCCAACTGGTCATTTCAACCAGATTTTCCGGATTGGCATACTGAAACAGCATACCCACAACCAAATACACCAGCAACAAACCAAACATGGCAAATCCGCCAACCGACAAGCCCATTACAGAACCGCCGCGAAAAGCAACATTCAATGCCTTTCCCATAGCCGACGGATCGTTCCTTTCCACACCGAGACGGGCCTCATTAGTGACACGTTCATTGTATATAACTGCAGCCTTCATACCAACTAAACCGGCAAAGGCACTCATCGCCGCACCAACCAGAAACGCTATTCCTGCCCAAGGAGTAAAAAAGATGCCAAATAACACTGCTATCCCGATTATAACCGGGATACTGATTGAAAATTGCCTTTTTAAAAATGCAATTGCACCTTCTCTGATCGATTTTGCGATATCTTGCATCGTCGGGGTACCATGCGCCATTTTAGTTCCTTTACTAAAGTTATAATACGCAAATATTAGAGAGAGGATAGACCCCAATCCCACAAGATAAATCATGATAGATAACATAATCAAACCCCCAATTTCAACAATATTTTTTTCCTCAACTAATAATATAGTATAACAGCAACATAAGTAGAAAGCAATAGCAGCTTTGTTACTTTGTTATCTTTTCAAATTATAAAATACCTTTCCTCCTAAATATTGTGCGGCGGGGCCGAGCATATCTTCAATTCTCAATAATTGATTATACTTGGCAACACGATCCGTGCGGGCCGGCGCCCCTGTCTTGATTTGGCCGGTATTTAGTGCTACGGCAATATCTGCTATGGTGGAATCTTCGCTCTCTCCGGAACGATGGGATATTACTGCGGTATAGCCGGCCTTTTTCGCCATTTCAACAGCATCCAATGTTTCTGTTATTGTACCGATTTGATTTAATTTTATCAATATAGAATTAGAAACACCCTCCCTAATACCTCTTTCTAATCTTTCGGTACTTGTTACGAACAGATCATCACCAACTATTTGAACCCGCCCGCCCAATATTTCTGTCATTAAATGCCAGCCGTCCCAGTCATCTTCACTTAATCCGTCTTCAATGGAAATTATGGGATATCTATCAATCAGCCCTTCATAAAAATCAACCATCTCCTTTGCTGTTTTTATGACACCTTCACCGGACAGTTTATATGTTCTTTTGCTTTCATCATATAATTCGGTTGCAGCCACATCCAGGGCTAATTTTACCTCTTCTCCCGGTTTATATCCTGCATTTTCAATAGCTTCGACTATTACCCGTAGAGCCTCTTCATTTGAATCCAAATCAGGTGCAAATCCTCCTTCATCACCTATGCCGGTTGCTAAACATTTTTCCTTAAGGACTGATTTTAAATTATGATAAATTTCAACACCCATCCTTAAACCATGGGAGAAACTTACAGCGCCCACAGGCATAATCATAAATTCCTGAATGTCCAGATTATTATCCGCATGGGCTCCACCATTCAGAATATTCATCATCGGTACTGGTAATTGCTTCGCATTTACCCCGCCTAGATATTGAAACAGAGGTAATTCCAAAGCATATGCCGCTGCTTTCGCGACAGAAATAGATACCCCTAAAACTGCATTTGCACCAAGTTTTCCCTTGTTTGATGTTCCATCTAAATCAATCATAATTTTATCTGCCAAAAGTTGGTCTATCGCATCCAACCCAATTATTTCCGGTGCAATAATCTCATTAACATTTTCAACAGCTTTTTGCACCCCTCTGCCCAGGTATCTCCCTTTGTCGCCATCTCTGAGTTCCACAGCCTCAAAGGCGCCTGTAGAAGCCCCGGAAGGGACTATCGCACTTCCTGATGCTCCGCCCTCCAAATACACCTCAACCTCAACTGTTGGATTTCCCCTTGAGTCCAAAACCTCTCTTGCATAAACATCACTTATAATTGTCATATTTTTTCTCCTCTACCTTTAAATTAAACTGTTTCCGAAAACAGCTTTCTCGCGGTCCAAACATATACTGTCCGTCCCCAGATTACAAAATATTGAACTTTTATAGCAGTAACAAAAATGTAACCTCCTCAAAATGATGCTCCTAGCATTTTTGAATTAAACTGTTCCCGGTCATTTCCTCCGGTTTTTCAAGCCCTAATAATTGTAATAATGTAGGTGCTATATCTGCTAACCTGCCGCACCCGTTTAATTTGACATCACCTGCCCCTATCAAAATTAAGGGCACGGGATTAGCAGTGTGGCAAGTAACAGGAGTACCATTTTGTTCATCTACCATGTACTCGGAATTTCCATGGTCCGATGTAATTATAGCGCTCCCACCCTTTGCTAAAATTTTATTTATAACCCTGCCAATGCATTCATCTATAGTTTCCAATGCCTTTACTACCGCATCCAGATTTCCCGTATGGCCTACCATATCCGGATTTGCATAGTTTACAATAATTAAATCATATATACCTTCATCTACTTTCTCCAGCAATTCCTTCGTAAGCCGTATAGCGCTCATTTCCGGCTGCAAATCATATGTCGCAACCTTGGGCGAAGGGATGAGAACCCTGTCTTCATTTGGGTTCGGAGTTTCTATGCCTCCATTGAAAAAAAAGGTTACATGAGCATATTTCTCTGTTTCGGCAATCCGTAATTGTTTGAGCCCTTTTTTACTGATATATTCTCCCAGAGTGTTTTCCAATCTGTTCGGTTCATAAGCCACTCTAACATTGTCAATGGTTTTGTCATAAACGGTCATAGTAACAAAATGCAACGGAAAATAGCCGGGTTTTCTTTCAAAATAATTAAAATCTACATCAACTAATGCTCTTGTTAGCTGTCTGGTACGGTCCGGCCTAAAATTAAAAAATATTATCCCATCCCCTGCTTCAATTTTATCAGGACCTTTCCCAGGATTCGATACCACGGTAGGTAGTACAAACTCATCACTTTCACCCAACGCATATGCAATATCTACAGCATTTATAGCACTCTCTGCGATTCTTCCCTCGCTCAATACCATAGCATCATAGGCCAACTTCGTTCTGGCCCATCTCTTATCCCTATCCATTGCATAATATCTGCCGGAAACTGTTGCTATTCTTCCTATGCCTATTTCTTTAATTTTTCTCTCCAACGCATTAACAAAACTCCCGGCGCTTTTAGGCGGGGTATCTCTGCCATCTAAAAAACAATGTATGCAGACCTCACTTAATCCTTCCTGTTTGGCTAATTTTATCAGTGAAAATAAATGTTTAATATGACTATGTACACCGCCATCGGAAACTAAACCCATCAGATGCAACTTTTTATTATTGTTTTTTACATAAGAAATTACCTTTATAAATTCGGGATTTTTATAAAAATTACCTGATTCAATCTCCTTAGTGATACGTGTCAATTCCTGATATACGATTCTACCGGCACCTATATTTAAATGGCCCACTTCGGAATTTCCCATTTGGCCTTCAGGCAAACCCACATCCTCCCCGCTCGCTAAAATTTGGGTATTAGGATTATTTTTTAGGAAATTTTTATAGTTAGGGAGATCAGCAATTTTTATTGCATTTCCAAATTCACTCTCCCTTATTCCAAAACCATCTATAATAATAAGCACAACCGGTTTTTTCATCTCTATCTTCCTTCCTAAAAATTAACAATTTCCAAAAACTCTTTCGCTTTCAAACTGGCGCCACCAACCAAGGCACCATCGATATCCGCTTCATTCATAATTTCCGTTGCATTAGACGGTTTAACACTTCCCCCGTATTGAATTCTAATTTCTTCAGAAATCTCCGAACCATATTTATCTTGCAGCAGAGAACGGATATAAGCTATCACTTCGTTCGCATCCTGCGATGAAGCTGTTTTACCCGTGCCTATAGCCCATATCGGTTCATATGCAATCACTACATTTATCATTTCGTCCCTGCCGATATTTTCAAGGGCAATTAGGGTTTGTCTTTTAACAATATCAAATGTTTTATTCTTTTCTCTCTCATCTAATGTTTCCCCCACACATATTATTGGCTTTAGGCCTTTTTCAATAGCCTTGATCACTTTTTTATTGACAATTTCATCTGTTTCATTGAAATACTGCCTTCTTTCGGAATGACCGATTATCACATAATCTACTCCTAAATCCTTCAACATATTTGCTGATATTTCTCCTGTAAAAGCTCCTTCTTCTTCCCAATGCATATTTTGGGCCCCAAGTTTTACTTTAGTTCCCTCAATAGCCCTTTTAACTTCACTTATAACAGTAAATGGGCAGCATATAACGATTTCAATATCAGTCTTATTTGCCTCATCTTTTATATCATTTACCAATTTTAATGCTTCATCCATTGTCTTATGCATTTTCCAATTACCAGCAATAATGGGTTTACGCATATTTTACACCTCATTCTATTTGTTTTCCAATGCATCTATCCCCGGCAATACCTTACCCTCTAAAAGTTCTAAAGATGCCCCACCCCCTGTAGAGACATGGGTCATTTTATCCGCAAAGCCGAATTTTTCTACAGCGGCGGCACTGTCTCCACCGCCAACAATTGTGATGGCCCCACTATTCGCCATGGACCGTGCGATTTCCTTAGTTCCTTCGGCAAATACAGGCATCTCAAACACACCCATGGGTCCATTCCAGATTATAGTTTTTGCTTTATCTATCTTTTTAATAAATAATTCTATCGTTTTTTCTCCAATGTCCATTCCCATCATGGTCTCCGGGATACTTTCGATATCCACAGTCCAATATTCCGTATCCTGAGCAAATTTTTTTGCTACAACTGTATCGACAGGTAATAAAAATTCTATATTTTTCTCTTTGGCCTTCTTAATCAAACTGCCCGCTAAACTTATTTTATCTTCTTCTAATAGAGATTGTCCCACTTCATGGCCCTCGGATTTTAGAAATGTATATGCCATACCTCCCCCTATTATTAAGATATCGACCTTGTCTATTAAATTTTCAATAACACCGATTTTATCCGAAACTTTAGCCCCTCCTAAAATTGCAATAAAAGGCCTTTCGGGGGTTTCTAACGCCCTTCCCATAATTCTTAATTCCTTTTCTATCAAATACCCCATGGCCGAAGGTAAAAATGCAGCTATTCCGACAGTCGAAGAATGGGCCCTATGGGCAGTTCCAAATGCATCATTAACATATATATCCCCCAATGATGCAAGTTCTTTTGAGAAGATTTCATCGTTTTCTTCCTCTTCTTTGCGAAAACGCATATTTTGTAGAAGTAAAATATCTCCCTGTTTCAGTTCCCTTGCTAAACTTTTAGTGATATTGCCGATTACCAAATTATCATCTGCAAATTTTACTTCTTTGCCGACCAGTTGTGAAATTCGTTTTGCCACAGGCCTCAGTGAATATTCGGGCTTCGGTTCTCCTTTCGGCCTGCCTAAATGAGACATCAGGATCACAGAGCCCCCACTGTTCAGTATATATTCTATAGTCGGCATAGCAGATCTGATCCTTATGTCATCGGTGATATTACCCTCTTCATCTATCGGAACATTAAAATCACATCTTACCAATACCTTTTTACCTCTAACCTTTAACTCCCCTATCGTTTTCTTGTTGAGCATTCCCATATAGTACCTCCCCGTTGAACTGTTGTCAGACTATTGTTGAACTATCCTTTGATTATTATTAAGCCATCGCTATAATGATTAGTATGTATTATTGATTCATAAGTATACATTGCTATCCTCTATATGTTACCATATTTTTGTATATAATTAAATCCTTAACTGTCGATTACACCTCAAAATTTCTCATAGAGTTGACATAAAAATTGCTAAAACCCGGGTAGAGTTTTAGCAATTTTTGTTTTTTATTATATTGTAAGTATCTTACAGATATCCTGCTGCTTTGATTGCTTCAGTTGCAGCTTCTACCTTTTCTTCGTTTACCAACACTACAGGACCGGTACAACCCATTCCGCCTTCAGCATAAATTCCTACCTTCCAAACTGCTATAACAGCATCATCTATGTCCAGAACGTCTATACCAGAAATCTCTCCTGTTACAATCTCTGCGGGAGGTGCTTCTACTTTTTCTTCGGCCTTAGGCTTGTCGGCCTCCATCAGAGAATCTATAATGCCGTCTAAACCGGCCTTTCTGGCTGCTGCAAATTCCTCTTTTGCAACCTCTTTTATGTTACCTAACGCAAGTTCGCCTGCAAATTGTAACGCACCTGCAGCAACCGGGGAACCGGATGCTCTGGATAAGATCAATACTACTCTATCGTAACCATCGCCACCTACACCGGGACCATATCCAAATCCTGCTGCTTCGTAACTTCCACCGGTAGCATATGAAGAAAATACCTTCATCAAAATGTTTCCGGTAAGTGTATCTTGCACCATTATATCAGGGGTTCCTGCCAGAAGGTCATTACCCCTCATTACAACCCCACCATCTGCCCTCATGGATTCTGCAAAGTTTATTTTATATCCATTTTCATTAAGTGTTCTTAAAGTTCTTTCTACAGTTCTTGCACCATCAACATTTAGAAGTCCCACAGTAGGTTCTTCTTTCCCAATCGCCTTGGCTACGGCAATACCACATATCGTATTTTTCACCATAGCTACTATTCTGTGAGAAGCCGTTGACCCTGTGGTGGAGGCCAAAATCATCTCTCTGCCCTTAGCGGGAGTAACAACCCTACCAATGGTTGCAACACCTATCGGGAAAGGATAATGCGCCGTAACACAAGCATCTATATATCCGCTGTCCAAAAGTTCTTCCATTTTTTTATGGGCTTCATCTTCATTGTTGGCTTCCGCTATTTCAAGATCCGTGTCCATATCCTTAGGCCCGATCAATACAATATCATATCCCTTTGCGACCTTGGCTGCCATTTCGGCGCCTTTGACCAAATTTCCCACTCCGTGCTCATTACCCACGGTGGTAATGCCTACTTTGACCTTTTTACCAAATTCGCCTGTTTCTATGCCGTCCGCTATGTCATTCAATATTTTGCCTACCATATCCCTAACGACTTTATTGTCTTCAGCCATTATGTTCACCCCCTTATTCTTCTGATAAGTGCGATGCGAAACCTCTTATTGCTTCAGCTATCATGGATTTTATTTCTTCTTCGGAGACTCCGACGGCTTGTGCATCACCTTCACCGGTGTTCTGTTCCATAATTATAGATACACCGTCAAATAGGTTTGTCATTCTGCCAAGGAACAAGCTTCCTTTTCCAATAATCATAGCTCTCTTTATGTTGCCTTCCTTGAGGTCATCTATAGCATAGCCCATATATGGAACCCCTGATGGTATGTGTCCTTGTGTAGGAGCCCAGCCCGGCATACCATATTCATCAGCAAACGTAGCAACTGCCGCTCTGTCTAAGTCGCCCTTCTTAACTCCCAATGCTGCAATCATCTTATAGTTAGCTTCAGGAACGTCTCCTGCTCCGGCGGGTTTTGTAATATCCGGATTTTGCATTTCAGCCGAATATTTGTCCACATCAGTAATTTTGAGTCCGCCTCTTTCCAATGGCTCAGTAACCAGAGATGAAATAACCGCTTGTGGAGAAGAACCTGTACCTACTGTATGCTTACCTACCAAATCAGATCTGAGGATAGGACTAACACCATCATCATCACCAATTAATATGGCGAATCCTGCCATAACATCTTCAAGTATAGGTATATCTTGTCTTACGTGGTCTTTACCGTTCATTCCCAGCTTTGCGGTCGCTCCGCCGGCCACAATAACTACATTTTCATATGTACCGGAACGTACCAATGCGGCAGCTTCGATTAAAGCATGAACAGGGGCAGCACAGAAACCTCTGGTATCGGAACCCGATGCATTCACAGCTCCTACTTGCTCAGCTACCGCTTTCGCAAAGTTTCCTCCACCTCTCTGGTTCATGTCCCCGCAAGCCTCTTCGGAACACTCTATAACATAATCAACTATAGCCGGATCAATACCATTTTTGTCTAAAAGTTGCAAGAAAGCCAATACAGCCGAAGCCTTAGATGCTATGTTCTCAAGCATTACGTGAGCACTTAGATTTACGTCTATAGCATGTGCCCTCTTAACACAGCCTACAACTTCATTGTCATGATACAGTGCCTCTGCACCTTGTTCCTCGATAAGTTTACTGATGGCATCAGTATCTTCCCCATCTTTTAATCTGCCCGCCATTTCTTCGGTTACTAAAGGATACGCACTGATTTTGTCTTTTACTGAAGCTGTAAAATCCTTATTTAGCGAAACCAGATCAAAAGAGTCCACTAGCTTCATAAATGCAATAAATTCGTCTTGCGGTGTGATCTCACCAAGTTTACCGTCTCTTTCCGCACCTTCTACTTTTTTGTCATACCATGGTGCCTCATAATTTTTTAATTCTTCAGGTTTCAATGAACCTATATAAACCTGGTTCGGAGGATAAGCCACAACATCCTCATAACTGCGCAAACTTTCCGGAACTTTTTTTAGATACTCAGAATCCGGATTTACTACCATTTCGGTTGTTTGTGTAGTACCATTATAAAAAACCATGTCCGGCGTATGTACAAGAACATACCCGGCAGCTTTTGCTACAGCATACGACATAAACGACACCTCCAAGAAATTTTTTATCCTAATATACTATATACTTATGTACCTATATATATACACCTATACTTGCATTTTAAACATCTATTTGAATATATACCTATATATTTAAATAGATGGGTGTTAACACCCATCTATTATTCAATTAGTGCTCTTTATCTTAGATGTAATGAAACCTTAAAATGCTTCAAACACCTCTTGTCCATCAACTTCTGACGATAGGGCTACTAACGCTTTTTCTACAAGTTTTCTTCTTAATGCTTTTTCCTCAACAGGATCTAGATTCGGATTTCCTAGTGGATGTGGAATAGCAATTGTAGGTACTATTCTGTTAGCTCCAACTGTCAATGAGATAGGCACAATTGTACACATATGTACTACAGGAATGCCGGCTCTTTCAACTTCTTTAACTAGTGTTGCACCGCAACGTGTACAGGTACCTCATGTAGAAGTAACTATAACTGCATCAACACCATCGGCCACTAATTCTTTTGAGAAAGCTTCAGCATATTTCTTAGCACTTGCAACAGCTGTACCATTTCCAACCGTAGCGTAATAAATATTATGCAATGATCCAATTTTGCCCTCTTTTTCTAAGTCTCTTAATACGTCTACCGGAAGTACTCTGTTAGGATCTGCATTGGCATATACCGGGTCATATCCACCGTGAGCGGTTTCATGATCGGCTTCTGACAATTTGTCAAATCCGGAAATATCATATCTTCCATATTTGGATGCACTTGAAGATTCGATTCTATCCGGGTTGCCCTTAGGAACAATACCTCCGGATGTTACCAAACCAATCTTTGCTTTGGTTATATCTTTTATAGCCGCATTTGGGAATACCCTGTCAAAAGCAGGCATTGGATATTCGGTTACAAAATCTTCGCCTTTTAGCTTCTTGATAAGCATATCAACTGCTCTCTTGGAGCCTCTGTCTTCGGCAAAATAGTTTACCCTAATACCTCTTTCCATGTAATTGTCGTCTTCAGGTGTTCCTATTTCCTCACCTTTTAACAATTTAAGAGCAAGTGATGTGAGTGCAGGTATAGCTTTCCCCATAGTAGCAGCAGAGTTACCGGTTTTTACGATATATACGTCAGATTTGTACATATCTGCACCTGGATTTTCCTCATACATAGCTGTTACAGCAGGAATACCTAACTTTTCACTTACGGCTTTTGTAACTGCACCGGCAGCAACTCCGTATCTACCGGCATTAAATGCAGGACCTGCTATGAAAAGATCAGGATTATATTTTTCAATCAATTCAAGTACTGCAGCTTCGGCTTCTTCCAAATGTTCGTTAAAATAGGTGTCACCGCAGATAACGGTCGCTATAATTTCAGCATCATCTTTTAATGCTGCATTTATACCTAAACCAGGGCCGACTACTCCTTCCCTTACTTCAGGTTTATGATCAGCTTTTTCTTCTCCACCGATTCCAGCGAAAAACTGATTTATATAATGAACAACTTTTTTCTTGCTCATGTTTTCCCCCCTCTCTCATTTTTAACGGGAATTTATTTAATCAATAATAATAATTTTTAGGAATTATTATCCTCTTACCTCATTCATTGCTGAAATGATTTCATCAACATCAAGTACCATTTCCATCATACCGATTTGATCATCATAAACATCTTCGTCTACTGCATCTTTAAATTGTGGTTCTACTGCATGATATGCTACTAGTCCTAACTGGACTCCTGCTAATGGGCCTGCAAAGGTTGGGTCACCTGTTGTAACGGTGTCTCCCATTAATTTTGCGGATTGGGCTTCTGCTCCTCCCAAGATTACTACTATATCTTCCGCTGGATATTTTTCAGCAATATCCTTTACCCTTTGTTGATTCTCAAGGTCCATAGCGCCTGCAGCGGTTCACACAAAACACTCAGTGGCTGAAAATACTACTTCAGCTCCGGTGCCTTTTAGACATTCTTCGACAGCTGGGCCTGGAATTCCATCTCTATCGCCGATTATGATGACTTTTTTTCCATCAAATCCTGCCATAAAAGTCCCATCCTTTCTATTGTTTTAATTTTTAAGCCATTTTATTGTAACATGCAAAAAGCTTGAATTAAATTATTTGTTTAGAATCCTTTAGATGATAACTTAACAAATCCTACTTCATTAGTAGAAGCTGTTATTGCTTGGATTTCTACCTCGATACTACCATCTTCTCTTAAACTTCCTGCGAATCCACCGGCAATTGTATCAACATAATCTGTTGAACCAATTATTTTCTTCATCGGTGGTAAAACAATAACTTCGTTAGCATTACCGTTAGTTACAACAGCATCCGCTTTTGGATCTGCGTCCGCTAATGATTGAGAAGCACCGTCTCTACCGGCATACTCATCAGTAACGATAACAGTTTTGATTCCCTCGTTTTCAACTTTAACACAGTTCATGATAAGGTCTGTGTCAGGATTACCAAAGCCCTCTTGAGATACAATGGCTCCGTCTAATCCTAGATATCCGGCTAATTTTGCAGACCAATCAGATGATCTCATTTTGTCGGCAAGGTAAACGTTTTCGTTTGTAATAATTACACCTA
>CAYOGD010000020.1:0-17400 GCA_964403395.1 uncultured Alkaliphilus sp. | reverse complement strand
AGGAATTATTCATATTCGAAACTAAATGAACGTGTATTGTTATATTAAATTTTATAAACAATGAAATTACGTTTTAAGAATAAACTTTTAAACAAGACTCGACTCTGGAAAATTTGAGTAGAAGTATCCACTAAGTAAAAAATTTGTAAGAGTTGCACTGTTTGAGCATAGCGAGTTTGCAACCTTAATTTACTCCGTAGGATTATAAACAGGAGTGCCCATGGTGCAACTCTAATTTTTTATGTGTGGTTATACTTCTTCAAATTTGTAAGCGGAGAGGCGGTTTAAAAGTTTATTCTTTATATATCTGATGATAATTATTTATTGACGCATCATTAGACAAATGTTTATATTGTCTGCCGGATTAAAATTGATTAATAAAACGCATATCGTTTTCAAATAATATACGAATATCATCGATCCCGTATTTCTGCATGGTCAAACGATCTATTCCCATGCCGAATGCAAACCCGCTGTATACTTCAGGATCTATGCCGCAATTTTTTAGCACATTCGGATGAACCATCCCCGCGCCTAGGACTTCAATCCAACCGACCCCTTTACATACACCGCATCCCTTCCCTCCGCACTTAAAACATGTTGCGTCAACCTCTGCGCTGGGTTCTGTGAACGGAAAATTATGGGGCCTGAATTTCATCCGGGTATCGGGCCCGAAGAAATGTTTTGCAAATACCTCTAACGTACCCTTTAAATCGCCCATGGTTATGCCTTTATCCACTACAAGGCCCTCAATCTGGTGGAACATGGGAGAGTGGGTAGCATCCGGAGTATCATTTCTAAAACAGCGCCCTAAGGAAACAATTCTTATAGGGGGCTTGGTCTTCTCCATGACTCTGATTTGCACAGGTGAGGTCTGTGTCCTTAAAATTACGTTTTCATTTATATAAAAAGTGTCACTCATATCCCTGGACGGATGATTTTGAGGTGCATTTAAAGCATCAAAATTATAATATACCGTTTCGACCTCCGGCCCTTCTGCGACCTCAAATCCCATGCTTATAAATATTTTCTTTAAATCATCCATGGCCTGTGTGAGAGGGTGTCTTCTCCCCGTCCTCGTTTTTTTTCCGGGCATCGTAACGTCAATGGCTTCGGATTGTAATTTTATTTCTAATTCCCTGTCCTTGATAGCCTCCTTGGCTTCTTCCAATGTGTTTTCTATGTTCTCCCTGACTATATTAGCTATCTTCCCTATCAAGGGGCGTTCCTCCGCACTCAAGGCCCCCATGCCCCTCAATATCTTGGTCAATTCGCCTTTTTTGCCCAAGTAATAGACCCTGGCTTTTTCCAAAGCGGGCATAGAATCAGCCTCGCTAATTTTTGATATGGCCTTTTCTTTCAACTCTTTCAGTTTTTCTTCCACAATGAGTCTCCTTTCCAATTTAACATATAAAAAAAGCCCCATCCCAAAAGGGACGAAGCCTCTACTCCGCGGTACCACCCTAATGACCTGCTGTAATCAATCAACAAGCCACTTTATAACATTAACGGTGTCAACCGATAAAACCTACAACCCCGATCAAGGATTCAGCTTTACAACTCCGGAGCGAACTTCTTCTATACTTATTTTAAGACAATTTCAGCCTGTGTTGCCTCTTCTCTTTTAAAATAGTTTATAGTTTACTTTTCTCCATCAGTGTTTTTATTTATTCAATTTATTCATCTATTATTAATTATCAATCGATAGTTTTTTATACATAATATAGGCCATAACGGAACCTGTCAACTCAAATAGTTTCCAAAATATATCGCGAGTTTTCATTGTTCCACTTCCCTTCTTTTAAGCCACTGTATACATATTATAGCATAGCTTAAAATTCGAAACAAGGTGGGTTTATACAAAGAAATGGAATTATTTAAATATTTTTAATTCTTCATTTTAAATACCTATCCTCAACAGCTTTGTATATTAAAATACCGGCAGCTATGGCTGCATTTAGGGACTCTACCTTGCCTAAAATAGGGATCATAACCTTTTCATCTACAACAGACAATATCCTTTTATCAATTCCATTTGCCTCATTACCGATTACTATACCGATGTTTTCGTTATAATTAATATCAACATAGATTTTGTCAGTGTCCAAATCCGCTGCTATTAATTTTACATTCTTTTCTTTCAGATATTTTATCCACGTATCATCTTCACATTGTATAATGGGCAAATAAAATACGGCCCCCATTGTAGCCCTAAGGACCTTATCATTATAAGGGTCGACGCTTCCTTTTGTCACTATTAAAGCATCAACCTCGGCGCCTTCGGATGTGCGTATAATTGTTCCCATATTTCCGGGATCCTGTATTCTATCTAATATAACAAAAAATAATTTTTTATCATCTCTTAACTCTAAATCTTCTAAAGTTATATTCTTCATATTAACTACGGCCATAATGCCCTGAGGGCTTTCGGTAGCAGCTAACTTATTAAATAATTTATCAGATACCTCATAAATAGTATAATCTTTTTCAGAAATCCTGTTCAGCAAATCCGTACCGTTTCGAACCCTATGCAGATCCTTGCTGTAAACAATATATTCGATATCCACATCATGCCTTAAACATTCATCAACTATTCTCACTCCCTCAACTATAAACTGTAAATTTTTCGTTCTCTGTTTTTTGAGTCGAAGTGATTTTATATATTTAATTATTGCATTGTTTTCACTGCTGATCAATTTTGCCTTCATTTAATCACCGAATTTATTTTGATACTTATTGCCCAACTGTTTGGCCATTCAACTATGCGTTTAATTTTTGCTTCGCTATCTCAGCTAATTGGGCAAAACCTTCTTTGTCATAAATAGCCATTTCCGATAACATTTTTCTATTCATTTCAATACCCGATAACCGCAAACCATTCATAAATCTTGAATAAGATATGCCATTTAACCTAGCGGCGGCATTTATCCTCGTAATCCAGAGTTTCCTAAAATCCCTTTTCTTTAGTTTTCTGCCTATATATGCATTATCTAATGCCTTCATAACAAATTGGTTAGCAGGCCTATATAATTTGCTTCTGCCGCCTCTGAAACCCTTTGCTAACTTTAAAACTTTTTTATGTCTCTTGTGAGCCGTCTTCCCGGTTTTTACTCTAGCCATTATTGTTACCTCCTTCTTTTCTGCATCTATTTATATGGTAATAATTGTGCAATTCTGCTTTGATCGCCCTTGGACACCAAACCGGGCCTTCTGAGTTTTCTTTTTCTCTTGGGTGACTTTTTAGTCAAGATATGGCTTCTGTAAGCCTTACCTCTTTTAAGTTTACCTGTGGCTGTTTTCTTAAATCTTTTTGCCGCTCCTCTGTGAGTCTTCATTTTTGGCATATATATTTCCTCCCCTCAAATTACGCGTTTTTTGGAGCTAGTATCATAATCAACTGTCTTCCTTCCATTCTTGCTTCCCTTTCCACAGCACCTACCTCGTCCAATAGAGCAGCAAATTCTCTGATTACGCTCTGACCTTTGCTCGTATTGCTGAGCTCCCTACCTCTGAACCTCAAGGAAACCTTGACCTTATCTCCATTTTTTAAAAATCTGCTGGCTTGATTCGCTTTAACATTCAAATCATGAGTCTCAATGTTTGCACTTAATCTTATCTCTTTGACATCCACTACTTTTTGATTTTTTCTTGCTTCTTTTTCTCTTTTTGCCATCTCATACTTGTACTTGCCGTAGTCCATAATTTTACAAACAGGTGGTTTTGCCTTAGGTGCAATCTTTACCAAATCCAAGTTCCTACTGTTTGCAATCTTCTGTGCTTCTCTGGCCGACATAATTCCTAATTGTTCACCCTCCGGATCGATTAGCCTTATTTCTCTATCCCTGATATTCTCGTTGATTTGCTGATCATTAATTTCTTTAATAGTCTGACACCTCCCCTATTTTTTAAAAACATTATATTACTCAAATAACTTTTACGGTGCTTATACATGCATATTTTTATGCAAAAATATAGCGGATAGTTGGACTATCCGCATAATTTCAATATAATTGCAAAATGCAAAATAATTGATACAATCACCATATTAACCCAACTAGCCGGAGCTGTAAGGTGAGAAGCGGATATCTTCTACTTCATTTACTTATATAGTCTACCAATGTATAAATCTTTTGTCAATACATATTCTGATAATTGTATTGTATTTTTTTTCTGTATTTTTGTATTTATACCAATTATGTTTACTTCTATTTTGGGTAAGCTAACATTAAAGACTACAAAAAGGTTGGTGACTACATGAAAAGAAAAGTGACCAGGTTTATTCTTTATATATTTATAGCATTGACTGTTATATCTAATATTTTTCTATTTACAAATTTTAAATCTAACAATATATTCACCCTGAAAAATAACATGTTGGTCTTAGGTATAACCGTCCTGCTATTTATTTATTATATAAGGCTGGACAAAAATCCGCAATATGCGCATGCAACCATAAATACGGAGAAAAAGGAAAAGGACCAAAATTCTAACGAATTTTTCACTAAACCGAAAACCACCTTTAAGGATGTTGCGGGATTAGAAGGGGTTAAAGATGAATTGATAGAGGTTATTGACTTTATCAATAGCCCGGAAAAATATAAGAAGATGGGTGCCAGAATTCCAAAGGGTATATTATTTTATGGCCCCCCCGGAACAGGCAAGACCCTGCTTGCATCTGCCGTAGCCGGAGAAACAAAATCCACATTTTTTTCAGCCAGCGGCTCTGAATTTGTTGAAAAATATGTGGGAGTAGGAGCTAAAAGAGTCCGCGATCTTTTTGAAAAGGCCAGAAGAGAAGCCCCCAGTGTCATCTTTATCGATGAAGTCGATGCCATCGGGGCTAAACGCCATTTAGACAGCAATAACGAAAAGGACCAGACATTGAACCAGTTATTGGTTGAGCTGGATGGGTTTAATGCAAATCAAACCGTGGTGGTCATTGCGGCTACCAATAGATTGGATCTTTTAGATGAGGCATTGCTGCGCCCCGGTAGATTTGACAGACACATGTATATAAGCAATCCCAATGTAAGGGACAGGGAAAAAATTTTGAAGGTACACACTAAAAATAAGCCTTTAGACTCGGATATAAATATCACTGATTTAGCCCGCAAGACTCATGGTATGAGCGGAGCCCATCTATCCAATATTGCAAATGAGGCTGCAATCATAGCTGTCAGGGAAAACAAGCGCACAATCACAGTGTCCCATTTTGACCAGGCCATCGAAAGAATAGTTGCAGGATTGGAAGTCAAAAATCCCACTATTCTGTACAAAGAAAAAGAGGTCGTTTCCTACCATGAAGCCGGTCATGCCCTTGTAGGAAAGATATTGAACACGGATATGGTACAAAAAGTATCCATCGTTCCGAGGGGCCATGCCTTAGGCTATGTCATTCATATGCCACAGGATGATCGATACATCTTAACCAAGGAAGAATTGTGTGATAAAATTATGGTGATGCTCGGCGGTAGAGCAGCCGAGGAATTAGTTTTTAACCATCTGTCTACCGGAGCAAAGGATGACTTGAAAAAGGTCACCGAGATTGCGATGCAGATGGTATGTGATTACGGGATGAGCAACTTAGGCTTCATCCATAACGAGCCCAATATGATACATTCATTGAGTGATTCTATAAACCGGGAAATCAACAAAATAATAGACGGGTGTTATAAAATAACATATGATTATTTATCGAAATACAGGGATGTACTTGAAAAAATATCTGCCGCTCTATTAGAAAAGCAAGCTTTAAATAAGGCAGAACTGGATGAACTGTTAGATGATTTTTTACAGGACTCCGAACTCAAAAACAGAGAAAAAGAATTAGAGGTCTCCTTAACATAGTGAACAAAACAGAAAGGGCTGTCATACTAAATAAATAGTACGCAGCCCTTTTTACCTCCTATATTTTAAAGACAAAAATTGAAGCACCTGTATACCTGAATTATTATCGTTTTTCTTGAATGTCCTCAACGATACCGTCGATAAAGGCCTCAACAGGCGCAACACCTAATTCCCCTTTGTCTCTTGATCTTACAGCTACTTTTTCCGATTCTATCTCTTTGTCTCCAATCACCAGCATATAAGGTATTTGTGACAGCTGGGATTCTCTTATCTTATATCCTATTTTTTCATTTCTGGCGTCCACTTCTACGCGTATCCCTTTTTCTTTCATCATTTTTTCAAGTTTTAGCGAATACTGAATATGCTTATCCGTGATAGGTAATATTTTTACCTGAACCGGAGCGAGCCAAGTTGGGAATCTTCCCGCATAATGCTCTATTAAAATACCGATAAACCTTTCTATACTGCCGAATATTACCCTGTGTAACATTATGGGCCTATGATATTCTCCATCCGCCCCAACATAATTTATATCAAATCTTTGCGGCATCTGAAAATCTAACTGTATTGTCCCGCATTGCCATGTCCGCCCGATGCAATCCTCTAAATGAAAATCTATCTTAGGGCCATAAAATGCTCCATCTCCTTCATTGACCTTATATGGCAGCTCCTTTTCTTCCAAGGCGGCTCTCAAGGCATCTATGGCAATATCCCATTCCTCGTCAGTGCCCATGGCATCCTCAGGTTTTGTAGACAATTCAACATGGTATTTAAATCCGAAAACACCATATACATAGTCTACGAAATCTATTATACCGATTATTTCATCCTTAATTTGCTCAGGCAATGTGAATAGATGAGCATCATCCTGTGTAAAGCTTCTGACCCTCATAAGCCCGTGCAATACGCCGGATAATTCATGTCTGTGCACTATCCCAAGTTCCCCCATTCTGATGGGCAAATCCCTGTAACTGTGCCTTTTTCTGTTGTACATCAATATAGCGCCGGGACAGTTCATCGGTTTTACGGCATAATTTTCGCCGTCTATCTCTGTAAAATACATGTTTTCCTTATAATGGTCCCAATGCCCCGATTGTCTCCATAACCTTTCATTTAAAATAATAGGTGTTTTTATCTCTTCATACCCGCGTTTTGCATGTTCCTCTTTCCAAAAATCCTCTAATATATTTCTTATGACCATTCCCTTTGGATGAAAGAACGGGAAACCCGGGCCTTCTTCACTTATGCTGAATAAATCCAGCTCCTTGCCCAACTTCCTGTGGTCCCTTTTTTTAGCTTCTTCCAGCCTATGCAGATACTCCTTAAGATCCGATTTCTTAGTAAAAGATGTCCCGTAAATCCTCTGGAGCATTTTATTTCTTTCATCGCCCTTCCAATAGGCACCTGCTATATTGAGCAATTTAATTGCCTTTACTTTACCTGTGGAGGGCACATGGGGCCCGGCACAGAGATCCACAAATTCACCCTGTCTGTAGAATGAAATCTCTTCTCCTTCCGGGAGATCCTCTATCAATTCTACCTTATAATCCTCACCCTGTTCTTCCACAAATTTAATAGCCTCATCTTTAGGTAATACAAATCTTTCTAAATCTAAATCTTCTTTAACTATTCTTTCCATCTCTTTTTCTATTTTTTCTAAATCTTCCGGTATAAAAGTATGTTCAGAATCAAAATCATAATAGAAACCGTTTTCTATGGACGGCCCTATAGCCAATTTTGTACCGGGATAAAGCCTTTTAACAGCCTGCGCCAAAATATGTGCACTGGTATGGCGCAAAAATTCTTTGCCGTTATCATCATCAAATTTTAGAATATTCAGCTCACAATCTTCATCTATGGTATCCATCAAATCTGCATTTTTCCCATCTAATTCAGCACCCACAGCTGTTCGCGCGAGGCCTTCACCGATCTGTTTAGCAAAATCTAATATAGATATCCCTTTTTCAACTTCGCGGATTGAACCATCCTTCAATTTTATATTTACTGTAGACATAATTTCCCCTCTCTTTTATCTGATATAAAAAATCCCCCATCCCATTAACGCTTAATAGGACGGGAGATATATTCCCGCGGTTCCACCTAAATTGATAATTCCACCTTGATAACTGTAACGAAGTCACCGGTTATCCTTTCACCCTCGGGCTACTAGGTAACAGCTCGGGAGTAGTTTTCAGTTACCCGTATATAAGAATATTTTCAGCCGGGATATTCTCTCTCTTGATATTGGATTCAACTTACTCTTCCCCTTCAATGCTATAGAATATTAAATTGTTTTATCTATATCAGTATAATTGTTGATATAAGTTTTGTCAAACAAAACTATTTTTCTATTCTTTATTTGCATTTTTCCTTACATTGCACCATTTACAGCCATCACAAAGATGTACCCTTCCCGAAAAAATATTCTGTAAGGAGTCAATGATACCGGTATCCTTCAATTTGGATAACCCATGGACTATTATTCGTTTAGGTGCTATAGTGATCAGGGCACTGATCAAAAGATCCCCTTGATTGATATCATCTTCTAAAAACTCTACAGCAACATTTTTAATATGATCATTATCCAATGGCTCATTATGTTGGTCATATATCTTAAACCCGGTCTCTTCATCAAAGATTATATGCACTGTATCAAATTTAGGCTCTTGAATGTCTACGAAATATTTTAGCAATTTAATAAACTCGTTATATTCCCTGTCTATTAAAAAATTCTCCACTGCCTTTTCTATTGTTTCATCTAAATCTAATAAATAATCCTTTAGCCTGAATAAAATAAATCCACTCAAATTGATCTCTGTATTATTTTCTAAATGGTCGCCTAACTGTTGCAGAACTCTAGGCCTAAGATCAGGAGTGTCATCTTCTGATAAAAATCTATCTATATTTTTTTTATTTAATATATCTAAACAATTTCTATGGATCTCCATTCTTTCTCTTATATCAAAACAGCAATAATTCGTGCTTATTATATGTTGAATTAAATTTGGTTCTTCACAATCCCTTATATATTCATAAAGGGCATTTGCTATGCAAAATTTAAATATGTTTATAAAATCATCAATCGGATAATCTTTTATGCTTTTAATAGAAACACTGTAGTTCAAATAATAAAAAGGCTCTATATAATATATTCTTTCTTCTATATTTATCCCCTCATTATAGAAAGATTCAAGAATCGATTGTATTTTTTCCTGAATCCTGGTTGCATTTTTTTCTGCCAAAATAGACAACAAATTCAACTGTTATCACTCCCTCCGATGTAATAATAGTATGTGTTTAATGCCTGATACTATTCTTATGCCGTCATTACATAATATTGAATTTAACCCGATAGATAACAATTTTATCGGCTTTATATTTATACAAATTAAAGATTAAATCTTACTCATTATTTTTTATAAGTTTTTTATATGTTTTGAATTTTTTTTCAATATGGGGATTATCTTTTAGAAAACTCAAATAATTTATTATACATTCTAATGTCTCCTTGCTTATCGTATGTTCAATTTTTTCTGTTTCTTCCAATATTCCTTTGGTTACACCTATGGATTTGAGAAAACTTTCCACAATATTGTGCCGCATCAGCAGCATGTTTCCCTTTAATCTCCCTTTTTCCGTCAATGTGATTACACCGTATCTTTCATAACTTATCAGATGAATTTCAGCTAATTTTTGAACCATCCGAGTGACCGAGGGAGGTTGTACATTTAACGCATTAGATAATTCATTGATCCTCGTATATCCGGTGTCCTTTGATAATCTATATATCATTTCAACATAGTCCTCCATGGAGGGTGTCAGCAATCCCCGGTCCTTTTTAATATATTCACTAAAAGTAAAAAAATCTTCCTTCATATAATCACCTTCTCAGGCCGGATCCCCTGTTGATATGAAATATATGTGTAAATAAGACATTTTATGTTTAGACAAGTTTCTTTTATCCGTTGCAATTCATAACCTATATAATAAGTTAGCTTAGAGTAACTTTTTTAAAATTATGAATATTTGTATTTCTATATTTTTAAATAAAATTTAAATTTTCATTTAAATTTATAGCACATCAATTACCGAAAGGAGGACAAATACATGAATAAGAACCATCTACCCCTTTTTGAGGTTAATGTCGGATCCAAAGCCAGAGTATCTGAGCTTTTATCTATAGGGCTTTCCAGGAGGAGAATGTTGGATTTAGGCCTTATCCCGGGAACAATTATAAATGTAATCAGAAAGAGCCCTTTGGGTGATCCCATAGCCTACAATATTCGCGGGGCCTTGATCGCCTTGAGAAAGGAAGAAGCAACACAAATTTTAGTCAGCAAAATTAATTGATTTGAATATGGAGGGAACGCCATGAATTTGACTTGTAAGACTTGCCCAAAAATAGCTCTTGATCAAAATTTTAATATTAAATTGGAGGATGATAATGAACTTGTAATCGCATTAGCCGGCAATCCCAATGTAGGTAAGAGCACGGTGTTTAATGCCTTGACAGGTCTCAATCAACATACGGGCAATTGGCCCGGCAAGACTGTTTCAAATGCTAGAGGAAATTATAATTATAAGGATAAAAAATTTATTCTTGTAGATTTGCCCGGTACTTATTCTCTACTGGCAAATTCTGTTGAAGAACAAGTGGCAAGGGACTTTATATGTTTCGGAAAACCCGATACAACTATAGTTGTCACCGATGCCACTTGCCTTGAAAGAAATCTGAATATAGTCCTGCAAATAATGGAACTTGCAGATAAAGTTGTCCTATGTGTAAACCTTATGGATGAAGCGAAACGAAAAGGAATTTTGGTTGACATAAAGAAACTGGAAGAAAAACTCGGAATTCCGGTAGTAGCTACAATAGCCAGAAAGGGCAAAGGGCTGAATAAGTTGATGAATAAAACATATGATGTTGCCCTGGGCCTTGAAACTACATCTCCTAAACAAATTGAATACCCTAAAATTGTTGAAGACAAAATCGATAAAATTTCAAGAGAACTGCGGAACATTTCAAAAAATAAATTAAACACAAGATGGGTAGCCCTGAGACTTTTAGAGGGAGATGCCACAATGCTGAAATCTATCGATAAATTTGTATTAGATAGAGAAGATGCATACAAAGGGGAGGGAACCTGTATATATGGATATTAGCGAAAATAAGAATAAACATGACATGATAGAATCTCTGAAGGATACCTTAGATGAGGAAAAGGATGAACAATTGAAAGATATTGTTGTAGGCAGTATATATGCCGAAGCTGAAAAGATAACCAAGGATGTTGTTACAAAAAATAGCGGCAAAAAAGTTGATTTGGACAAAAAATTGGACGATATTTTGACATCGAAATATACGGGTTTCCCGATAATGTTTATTCTGCTGGGAATTATATTTTGGATAACCATAGTCGGGTCTAATCTCCCTTCGGAGATGCTTTCAAACCTATTCTTCGGGATGGAAAAACATCTGACGGCCTGGTTCATGTATATAAATGCACCTCAATGGTTACATGGAATACTGGTACTTGGTATTTATAGGACCCTAGCATGGGTAATATCCGTGATGCTCCCCCCCATGGCTATATTTTTCCCGCTCTTTACTTTCTTGGAGGATTTAGGCTATCTTCCAAGAGTAGCATTTAATTTGGATAAATTATTTAAAAAGGCCGGTACCCACGGCAAACAGTCTCTCACCATGAGCATGGGTTTCGGTTGTAACGCGGCAGGAATTATAGCATGCAGGATAATTGAATCTCCAAGGGAACGCCTCATCGCGATGATCACAAATAATTTTGTTCCATGCAATGGACGTTTTCCAACCCTTATTGCACTGTCTACTATTTTTTTAAGCGGACTGGTTGCCGCCCAATTCAGCAATCTGGCGGCATCCCTGCTGGTATCCGTGTTGGTATTGATCAGTATAATAGTAACATTAGCGGTTTCATGGTTATTATCCAAAACTTGGCTGAAGGGGGTTCCTTCTTCATTCACTCTTGAACTCCCGCCTTATAGAAAGCCGCAGTTTGGCAGAATACTATATACATCTATAATTGACAGAACCATATTTGTGCTGGGCCGGGCCATAGCTATTGCAGCTCCCGCCGGAATAATAATTTGGTTCCTGGCAAATATAAATATGGGCGGGGACAGCATATTGAACCACAGTGCCGCATTTTTGCAACCTTTTGCAAATTTAATCGGATTAGACGGGTTCATATTGATGGCCTTCATCCTAGGATTCCCTGCTAATGAAATAGTGCTTCCCATACTTATTATGAGTTATATGTCGGAAGGTGCGATGTTGGAACTGGACAGTATCCAGGCTATGAAAGAGCTGTTCGTCGATAATGGCTGGACCTGGCTGACGACATTGAATTTCATGCTGTTTACCCTGTTTCATTTTCCTTGCGGAACGACCCTCTGGACCATAAAAAAGGAATGCGGCAGCAATAAATGGACACTATTAAGCGCCATTATCCCTACCGCAGTCGGTGTTATAATTTTATTTATAATAACACAATCGGTCAGATTTTTGATTTAATGTTTAATATGAAGGACGATAGATCCAATAAACAAGACAATCAAAATATTTCTTTATCGCTCAAAAAAAACAGGTTGGTAAACCAACCTGTTTTTTGCATTTCACCATAACATAAAAAGGTACTAATCTAAATATATATGTAAACCTCAAGGTTTGCAAAGCTATAGATTACATACTCTATTTAAAAATTGATGAAACAACTTTAATTATGCTCTTGTCACATTGGTAGCTTGAGGTCCTTTATCTCCTTCAACGATTTCGAATTGAACTTCTTGGCCTTCTTCTAATGTTTTAAATCCATCCATATCGATAGCTGAATAGTGTACAAATACATCATCACCATTCTCTCTAGAAATAAAACCATACCCTTTTTCTGAGTTAAACCATTTTACAATACCATTTTCCATTAAAAAATTCCTCCTAAAACTTATTGAACCTAGGTTATAGACCCTTATTCCATATTAGTTTACCATATAGTATATTCTATGTCAACATTTTATTTCCCCCTATCTCCCCGTTTCCTTCTGGCTGTCATTATTCCCCCAATTCGTCCCGTTTCCTTAGCTGTAAGTTCTCCCCATCCAAATCTCTTTATTTTATTGATTAAATCCAGCTCTTCCGCAATCTCATATTTCATGAGCATATCCGGAGTAAATTCATTTGCAATTTCGTCTGATTTTTTATTTCTCACAGATATCCTCCCCGCCCTTTAACAAAAAATACTACCTCCCGTAAACTCTTTCAAAATTGATGTTCTTGGTATGTCCTCCTCGTTTTCCAGACTGACAAAATAATTTAAAAATTTTAACAACCGCTTTGCTTCCGGATGATAGGGGCTCGTTGTATCCACCTGCCTCAATAATGGCTCTACATGCTTTTTAAGCACACTGAGTTCATAGAATAATGCGGAATTAAACATAACATCCGCATCCTCTTGAAACGGAAAGATGTTCTCTTCTTCGCCCCTGCGAACAGATTCCCACAGGGACAGGGTCGCATTAGCGTCATTGGACCTGAATTTACTGTCCCTGGCCATCCTTCTGATGAGCCTCGTATCCGTAGTCGGTATCCTATTATGCTCATCAATGCTCAACTGTGTCAGGGCACTTATATATATTTTAAACTTATTTTCCCGAGGTATGGATTCCGTCAATTGATCGTTTAAACAATGAATTCCCTCTAATATCAATGGCTGTTCCTCGGATATTTTTATTACATTCCCCCTGTATTCGCTCCTGCCGGAACAAAAATCAAAGGTCGGTATCTCTACTTCTTCGCCTTTCAATATTCTTTCCAAATCTTTATTGAATAATTCCAAATTAAGAGCATTTAATGCTTCGAAATTATATTCCCCTTTTTCATCCAGCGGTGTGTTTTCTCTATTTACAAAGTAATCGTCCAAGGAGATGGAAACCGGCCTTAACCCATTGACTCTCAACTGTATTTCCAGTCTTTTAGCAAAGGTTGTTTTACCTGCAGAGGTCGGTCCGGCAATCAAAATCAATTTTTTATCTTTTACATTCTTCATGACGGAATTTGAGATTTCTATCACTTTTTTTTCGTGCAATGCCTCCGCTATGCAGATAAATTCCCTCTGTTTCTTTGTTATTATCAGCTCATTTAGAGCCGCAACATAATCTATCCCCAAAATCTTCGACCATTTCTCCGTCTCTCTGAAAACCCTGTACAATTTCGGCTGTTCTCTAAATGCAGGTATTTCCCCGTTGTTCTCCCTTCGCGGCAGCTGCATAACCAGGCCGGGCCTGTAAAATTTTAGTCTGAATTTTTTTAAGTATCCGGTGGAAGGGACCATATAGCCATAAAAATAGTTCTTAAACCATCCGCACTCATACATATTGACATAGGATTTCTCCCTATATTTCATCAGCTTTACTTTATTGATCTGCCCATATTCTTTAAAGATTTTTGTGGCTTCACTCAGGGATACCTGTTTTTTTACAAGGGGAATGTCCTCTTCGATGATCTCTCTCATGCGCTTCTCTATGCGCTTTGTATCATCTTCATCTATCATGCTCTTACATGAGCAATGAATTTCGCAATATAACCCCTTGCTCAATGAATGTTCTACAGTAACCTTGCAGTTTGGAAATAACTCCATGCATGCCCTCATCAAAACAAAGGACAAGCTCCTTTGATATATTCTGGAACCCATTGAGGAACATGAATTTATAAGTTTAACATTGCAATCTTTGTCTAAAGTAGCGTTCAACTCTCTCAGTTCATTATCTACAATGGCGGCAACTATTTGGCATCTACCCTTCTGTTGGAAATCGTATGCAATCTGTTCCAAAGAAACTCCTTTTTCATATTCAAAACGACCCATGTCTTCTAATTCAATACTTATAGTGCTTTTATTCATATTTTGGACCATCTACGAATCCCTCCATTTCTGATTGTTATGTGCCCTATTATAAATATATTAATTATATACCTGATTAATCCATAATTTAAATAATTTCGAGGGCAGTTGATACTCACCGATAGAACGTCATAATCATATATAAAAAATAACCCCCCATTTTTAAAGGATAAAGGTTATTTTTGAAAATCGTTCATATGTTGCCCTTCTATATATTTTCTGTAAACAAAAATAATAAAGATTCCCGGACAACGTCAGGAATTTTTATTATTTTAATAATCCAATCCTACTGAAAGGAAATATCCGTACGAATGCTTTCCCTATAACTGTATTGAAATCAACCAAACCTAAAATCCCGTCGCGGCTGTCCAGACTGTTTCCTCTGTTGTCTCCCATAACAAATATTTCATTTTCCGGTACGGTTAAATCAACCTCCCCATTTGTATATCCATCTGCAACATAATTTTCTTCCAATTTATTATCGTTGATATAGATATCTCCTTCTGTGATTACTATTTTATCACCGGGTATGGCTATCACACGTTTAATCAATAATTTCTGTTTACCCGTTTCCGTCCTTAAATTAGATTTGAAGACAACTATATCTCCTCTATGGGGTTCACCTCTCTTATATAAAAATCTGTTGATGATCAAAAAATCATTTTCTTCTAATGTTGGACTCATAGAATAATTTTTTACAATAGTCGGTTTTATAAAAGTTGTAATTAACAGTGCAATTATCAAAGATATTATAATAGTTTTTATCCACTCAATTATTTCGTTATCCATCATCTGCCCCCTGTCCACATAATATATCGAAGTTTCCTATATTATTCTATCACTGTGAACAATAGAAATCAACTATGATGTATTTGTTATTTTATACTTTATCCATATATATTTATTGATGATTTTATCTGTTTATGTTATTCTAAAATAGAACAATAAGATTTTAACAAGGGGCTGAGTCATTTGGAAAAGATAAAGGATTTTTTTCACGATTTTTCGGATATTTTTTTTGCTATAATTATTGCAAGTATAATGTTTGCCGTGCTCACAATAAATTTGGGAGGTTGGTTCAATGTTCCGATTCATACTGTATTAGCGGATAGATCTGCGGATACCTCCGAAGAACAAAATAATGAAATCACAGACAATCCATCGAACAACAACACAGATTTGGAAGATGATCGATCAAATAAAAATATGGATTCGGAAGATGCCCGGCCGGATAACAGCATAGGCTCGGAAAATGACAAATCTGAAAAAAAAGACGATACAAGCAAGGCCGAGACGAAAATACAACAAGATGACAATATTATAAATTCCGACACAGAGGAAGATGCACAAACAAACAAGACAATAAAAGAGACCAAAAAAATAATCATTCCCAGCGGGACTTACGGTACGGGAATAGCTAAAATATTGCAAGAAAATGAATTGATAGATGATATAAACGATTTTATTCGAACTGCTGAAAACCTAAACCTTTCAAGACGATTGAGATCAGGCTCCTTTGAAATTCCTATCGATACTACAGTAGAAAATATGGTTAAAATTATTGCCGGCCAAGAAAACATGTAGTAGAATTTCAAATCTGCTACATGCTTTCATTTTTAAGAACTCATTAAAAGATTAAATATCGGTATTACCCGTCTAAATCCCCTGTGCCGTCATGTTCGTTCTTGCTGGCTATGGTGTACCGATTTAACCTTTTTAAATTACTAACCCATAAGTATATAACATAGGGGATAAAGATGACCATCAGAACCGGAATCTGTGCCATTAAAATAAAATTAAACAGACCATGCAAAATTGCAGGTATGATCAACGACATTTTATAATAATGGTTCTTTAATTTCAAATCTTCCGTGTACTTGCTCAATGATAAATAATAACCCATTGTGATACCGAATAACATATGCCCGGGAACCGATAAAAGCCCCCTCATGATGCCCACATAATAGGTCCCCATATACCGAAATATAACATACATGATGTTTTCTACGGTAGCAAATCCCAGGGCTGAAAATACGGAATAGACTATCCCATCCAATTTTTCATCAAAATTGACATCATCATAGACACCATGAATGACTACAAACCTTTTAAAAAATTCTTCTGTCAACCCGGCAACTATAAATGCAGTGTATGCTACGGACAATAAACCTGAAAAAACATTGATAGATAATAAAATCCTCTGTACAAACATTACAGGTATTACGGACAGTGCTCCCATCAGAAATATACGCAACAGGAGATGCCAAGGCTCCCTATCATATCTATCCGTCAAATATATCCCGAGGGCCAGGGCTACAGTAGGCGTAATTGCAATAATTATAAGCCTTGTAAGCATGTAAATCTCCTTCCCGTGTTGTTCTTTCCAAAATTTTATTGAATATATTCATATTTTTTGTAACTGCCCCCGTTATTATCCTTAATTTTGATTTACCCATCCGGTTTAGTATTATTCTTTTCATCGAAAATTAACCTGAAAATATAAAAATCGTCTGCTTAACTATTCAAACGATTTTTGTATCATATATTCAATTATGTAAATATCATATTTATCCCAAGGAAATAATTTCTCTTATCTGGATTACAATAACTATTATAAACAAAA
>CAYOGD010000019.1:0-18296 GCA_964403395.1 uncultured Alkaliphilus sp. | reverse complement strand
TGCGGCAATCACTGCTATTGAAATGGCTAATCTGTTAAAAGAGATTTAATTATATGTGCGAACAAAATAAGAACCGGTACAGGATATAAAAAAACGCTCTCTAGATCCACATAAGTCTAATTATGTGAAATATCAATTATGCATTATTAAGGTTATATCGATCTAAAATATTTATATATTACACTCTCATCACGGTTTGAAATTTTGATGGTTCTAATAGTCCTTTTCAAGCGAAAAAACTGAAAATTCACGAACTCGCTACGCTCAAACAGCGTGCAATTTTCTAGTTTTTTTACGCTTTTAAGGACCAAGAACCATTGCAAAATTTCAAAAGTGATTCGCTTTGTAATATATCAAATATTTTAAAGATAATTTGCTTTATGAAGTTTAGACACTCTTAAAGCCGGGGGACTTCTGAAAATTTAATATAAAATACTAAGTGAATGCATTTGAGAATATGACTATAATTCTCAGTGAGGTGAAATGAAAAATCCGTTAAAAAATTGCGCATGTCCGAGCGTAGCGAGTTTGCGAATTTTAGGATTTTTTATTGAGACGAACTGTAGGAATTATTCATATTCGAAACTAAATGAACGTGTATTGTTATATTAAATTTTATTAGACAACCCGACTTGTATTAAAGACGCATTATTAGACAAATACCACAACACATCTATGCCCTAATTAAAAATGCGCCGGGAACTGCCCCAGCGCACCTATTAATTTCTGTTCCTTATATCTGCAATAAATTTACGCCTCGCTTTCAGCCTTTATTGCATCCAATGCATCCGCCGCCTTGTATGAGCTTCTGACAAACGGGCCGGAGGCTATAAATTTAAAACCTAATTCCTCTGCTTTTATTTTATATCTTTCAAATGTTTCCGGCGTAACATATTCCATCACCGGATAATGTTTTTCACTCGGCCTTAAATATTGACCTAAAGTTAAAAAATCACAGCCTACATCCCTCAGGTCTTTCATCACTTCTATTACTTCCTCTTCCTTTTCACCAAGGCCCACCATCATGCCGGATTTAGTCAATATCGTGTCGTCCATTTCTTTTACCTGCCTTAAAACGTTCAAAGACCTTTCATATATAGCCATAGGCCTGATTTCTTTATATAATCTCGGTACTGTCTCTACATTATGATTGATGATTTCAGGTTTAGAATCTACTACGGTTTTGAGCGCTTCCTTCTGTCCTTGTAAATCGGATATAAGCAATTCTATTGTAATATTACTATCTTTAGCTCTGATAGCATTTACAACTTTTGCAAAATGCCCTGCTCCCCCATCCGGAAGATCATCTCTGGTAACTGTGGTAATTACAACATGTTTTAAACCCATTTCTACCGCCGCACTCGCTAAATTTTCAGGTTCTTTGGGATCTACCTCCTCTAATGTTCCATGTGAAACATTACAGAACCTACAGTTTCTCGAGCACTCTTTTCCTAATATCATAAAAGTCGCTGTTTTTCTGCTGTAACACTCCATCCTGTTTGGACAATTTGCTTCTTCACAAACTGTGCTTAGTGAATATTTTTTTAACATATTTTCCACATAGTCCAAACTGCGGCCTTTTGACATATCTATCCTGAGCCATTCCGGTTTCCTTTTTACGGTCATCTTCTCACCACCTGTTATTTGTTTTTATGATCTGAAATCCCTCGCTTGCTTAAAATCCACACTTCCCAACTATATTATGGTAAGTGATATATTTGAAGGGTGCAAATTTCAAAAGAAATTCAACACCTCGTATCCATCATAATCCAGATTCTTACAAAAATAATCTATGATCAATTTATTTGCATTATCAATATCCATGGTTCTGCCTGTGAGCTTCTCCACAGATGTTATTCCCTTGTCCACTATCCCACAAGGTACTATCAATTTAAAATGATTCAAATTCGTGTTTACATTAAATGCAAATCCATGCATAGTGGTTCCCTTTTTAACTGCCATACCGATTGCAAGTATCTTTTCATTGCCTACCCAGACACCGGTATATCCACTAATTTTACCGGCTTCAATATTAAATTCATCTTTTAACAAATCTATAAAGGTGTTTTCTACTCCTGCGATAAATTTTTTGATGCCTATTTTTTTATCTCTCAGATTGACAATGGGGTACCCCACTGCCTGTCCATATCCGTGATATGTTACATCACCGCCCCTATTTGTTTCACAAAGAGATATACCTTGATTTTTCAAGGCTTCTTCTGAAACTACAACATTTGACTGCACGGCATATCTTCCTAATGTAATAATCGGAGGATGCTCAACCATTATTAAAGTATCTTCTATATCCCCTTTTTGCCTTTTCTCCAGGATGTCATGTTGAACAGCCAAAGCTCTTTCATATTGGCATCTACCTAAAAATAGTACCTTTAGGTTCATATCATCCTCTCCCGTCCCACTTAGAAAAATAACCCCCTGCTTTAATAACAGGAGGTATGTTTAGTCTATTCAGTTTATATGATTTATAGATTATCTTTTGTTATTTGGTATCTGTAAATCAATGTTGCATCGTCACCTTTTACTTTTACTCCACCCTTTAAGAATTTCACTGTCTCACCGGATGATACATCAAATTCGGTGTCGGCTGCACCATCAAGAAATGCTGATAATGCATCTGCTTGACTTGGATCAAATTTTTCCTTGACGCCCCATGCGACTGCTAATACAGCTTTGAGGTCTCAAGTGCTACAGGCAGTTTCAATTCTTTCTTTTATAGATGCTGCTATACTATTTTTTAGAGCTTCTTCAAAATTTCCATCTTGTCCAAACATAGTTTTTCCTCCTTAATGTTTTACACAAATTTATGATTCAGCCTCAATATTTTCAAAATAAACATTATATATTAATCTATATGCAAATATAAGCCTTTCAAAAATATTTCATGTTATATTTTAATTTTCTGATACCTGTCAAATTTTTCAAGCACCTAGAAATAAAATCATGATTCAGGTAGAGACAAGGCTCTACCTGAATCGGATCTTTTATTATATTTTACTTGCTATTTCTACTGCGCATCCTGCCACTTCAATATCAGATCTTTAGCTGCTTTTTTCTCATCGATCCTTCTTACTATAGTGTCATGAGGAGCTTCCTTTAATATGCTGGAATCTTTAGCCGCTTCATCTGCTATTGTATTCAGAGCATCTATGAAGGAGTCCAGAGTCTCTTTACTTTCGGTCTCTGTCGGCTCTATCATCAACGCTTCAGGTACTATAAGTGGGAAGTAAATTGTAGGTGGATGGAAACCGTAATCTAATAGACGTTTTGCAATGTCTAAGGTGGCTACATCATCCGCAATACCTTTCTTAAGCGCATTAAATACACACTCATGCATGCATATTCTATCGTATGGAAGATCGTATTTGTCTTTTATGCCTGCTGCTATATAGTTTGCGTTTAGCACTGCTCTCTGGCTTGCTTCCCTAAGTTGTGGTCCTAATGTATATATATAAGAATAGGCTTTTACCAACACGTCAAAGTTTCCATAAAAATCTACCACTCTACCGATAGAATCCGGTCTGTCATAGTCCAGATAATATCTGTCTCCGTCTTTCTCAATCAATGGAGAAGGAAGGAAAGGTACCAGATGGTCTACAACTCCTACCGCACCACTACCGGGTCCACCGCCACCATGAGGTGTGGACATTGTTTTGTGCAGGTTATAGTGACAAACGTCAAAGCCCATATCTCCCGGCCTTACAACACCCATGATAGCGTTTATATTAGCACCATCATAGTATAATAATCCGCCGGCATCATGAACTAATTCTGCAATTTCCTTAATTCCCCTGTCAAAAAGTCCAAGGGTACTAGGATTTGTTAACATCAATCCGGCAATATCATCGCCTAATACAGCTTTTAGAGCATCGAGATCAACCGAGCCGTCTTCAGCCGATTTTATCTCTACGATGTCAAATCCGGCAACAGCAGCTGTTGCAGGGTTTGTTCCATGAGCAGCATCAGGAACTATGATTTTAGTCCTCTTGAAGTCTCCTCTTTTTCTATGATATGCCTTTATTACCATTACTCCCGTAAGCTCACCATGTGCACCTGCCGCAGGTTGAAGTGTCATTCTGCTCATACCCGCTACTTCAGACAGCATTTTATCCAAACCGTACATAAGCTCTAATGCACCTTGTACAGTTTCTTCCGGCTGATATGGGTGAATATTAGTGAATCCGGAGAGTCCTGCCATATCTTCATTTATTTTCGGATTATATTTCATAGTACAGGAGCCTAATGGATAGAACCCTGTATCTACTCCAAAGTTTTTGGTGGATAGATTGGTATAGTGTCTAATTACATCTATTTCGCTTACCTCAGGTAATCCCAATTCTCTATCGCTTAAAAATTCACCTGGAACTAAGCTGTCGAGAGCTACCTTCTCTACATCACATGCAGGCAAGTCATATGCCCTTCTTCCCTCTTTAGAAATTTCAATTATTAGTTTTTTGTAATCAGTAATCACTATATCACCTCCATTACACTAGCTAGTTTGTCGATCTCTTCTTTGGTCCTTTTCTCTGTTACGGCAATCAATAAGCCATTTTCTAACTCTTCATATTTTCTGGCTAGTTCAAATCCGCCAAGAATATCATTCTTGAACAGTTCCTCATTAACCTTAGAGGCATCTATGTCGCTTGTTACTGCAAATTCCTTAAAGAATGGTTTGTCAAATAATAGTTTGAACTTGCCACTCTTTGTAACTTGTTCCGCTGCATAGTGTGCCTTTTGGATACATTGCTCAGCTACTTCTTTTATTCCTTTTTTGCCCATTGTAGATAGATACATACCGGTTGTGAGCGATATTAAACCTTGGTTCGAACAAATATTTGAAGTCGCTTTAAATCTTCTGATATGTTGCTCCCTCGCTTGCAGTGTAAGAACAAATGCTCTCTTACCATCCACGTCTATAGATTGACCTACTATCCTACCGGGCATCTTTCTTACGAGCTTTTTAGTAGCTGCAAAGAAACCTAGATAAGAACCACCATATTTTAGGGGGGTTCCTAAAGGTTGAGCATCACCGATTGCTATATCGGCACCAATCTCTCTAGGGCTCTTCAATATCCCTAAAGAAATGGGATCTACATAATTGATCAATAAAGACTTATTGCCGTGTACTAATTTTTCAACTTCCGTCATATCTTCAATAATACCGAAGAAGTTAGGATTTTGAATAATAACACCTGCAACATCATCTCCGAGTGCTGCCTTGAGCTTATCTATGTCGGTTACTCCACCGGCCATATCAACTTCCACTAAATCTATATCCCTTATTCCAAGGTATGTAGCCATGACTTCTCTAACCGCCGGATGAACCGTCTTAGAAACAACTATGGTGTTACGCCTTGTATCGTCTGTCGCCATAAAAGAAGCTTCAGCAGCTGCGGTACCGCCATCATACATAGAGGCATTGGTTACATCCATGCCTGTTAATTCACATATCATGGACTGGAATTCAAATATTGACTGCAGCGTACCCTGACTTATTTCCGGTTGGTACGGTGTATATGCTGTGAAAAATTCACCTCTTAACATCAAATGTTTTATCAGCGCGGGAACATAATGATCATATGCCCCTGCCCCTAAGAAGCAAACTTTTTCATCTGTAGTTATATTTTTCTTGCCAAGTGACCCTACCCAACGAGCAACTTCCAGCTCAGAGTGTGGTCCCACTAAATCGAGTTTATCATTCGGACCCAACAAGAATTCTTTGGGTACGTCCTGATATAAGTCCTCTATGGTGTCCACTCCTATTGCCTTCAGCATCTGCTTTTCATCTTCCGTCGTAGTAGGTAAATACTTGTGATGAACACTAGACATACTAACCCTCCTTATCATGTGAATTTTCTGTTTACCGGGTTTTATTCGTTTTCGCAGAATTCTTTGTATGCTGCTGCATCCATAAGATCGCTTGTGTCTGCATCTCCTGATAATTCTACTTTAGCAATCCAGTTAGCAAAAGCATCTTCGTTGATAAGTTCTGGTGCATCATCTAGAGCTTCATTAACTTCTACTACTTTACCTGCAACCGGCAGATATACGTCTGAGGCTGCTTTTGTAGATTCAACAACTGCAAATGCTTCACCTTTGTCAAACTCATCGCCGACTTCTGGCAGTTCAACATAAACGATGTCTCCTAATGAATCTTGTGCATGATCTGAAATTCCTACATAAGCTTCTTTTCCATCAATTTTTACCCACTCATGATCCTTTGAATAAAAGTTTCCTTCTACTATCTTCATAATTGATTCCTCCTTAAATTTATAGATTTTTTATTTGAAAAAATTGAAATCAAAAATTATTTTAGGATATTCTTCTATCCTAAGAATTTACCGCTGACTACTTCTGCGTCTATAACTCTGTTTCTAACTTTTAACTGTATCGGTGTACCAAGTTTTGCATAGTCAATATCCAGCATAGCTTTACCTATAGTTTTGCCAAGGGTTGGAGACTTGTATCCTGTGGTTACAAATCCGATTACCTTTCCATCAGCCACAACTTCAGCACCTTGTCTGGCTACTCCTTTGCCCTTCAATTCAAATGCCATAACTTTCCTTGTCAATCCGCCTTCTTTTTGTTTTTTAAGAGCTTCTTTTCCTATAAAGTCTGCCTCTTTATCAAGCTTTACAAAGAAACCTAAGCTTGCCTCCAACGGACTGATATCATCAGCCATTTCATTACCATAAAGCGGAAGATTTGCTTCGAATCTTAGGGTGTCCCTTGCACCTAATCCTGCCGGTACCAGACCCTTATCTTTTCCAACTTCATATAGCTTATCCCATAATGCTACTACATCATCGTTTCCAAGATATATTTCAAATCCGTCTTCACCTGTATAACCGTTTCTTGAAACCAAAGCTTTTGCTCCATTTACTGTAACACCGTCTTGGAATCGGAATGGCTTCATTGCAGAAAGATCTATGTCTGTAAGTTGTTGCAATATTTCTTCTGATTTTGGGCCCTGTAGCGCTATTGCAGAATATTGATCGGAAAGGTTTTCTAATTTTACATCAAAATCGCCTTTGTGTTCGTTCACCCATGCAAAATCCTTGTCCACATTTGATGCGTTGACTATCAATAGATAGCGATCCTTATTGTACTTGTAAATCAAGAAGTCGTCCACTATTCCGCCATCAGGTCTACAAAAATGTGTATATTGTATTTGCATGTCCCCGGAAGCTGCTACATCATTTGAAACCATGTACTGTAGAAATGCTTCTGCATCCTTACCTTCCACTGTGATTTGCCCCATGTGGGATACGTCGAACATTCCCGCAGCATTTCTTACTGCATTATGCTCGGGTACCAATCCTTCATACTCAACTGGCATTTCCCATCCCGCAAAATCAACCGGAGTGCCGCCATATCTCTCGTACACCTCGAACAATGCTGATCTTAGCAGTTTACCCATAAATATCTCCTCCTCTTTTTTATATTAGTTTCACCTGTTAAAAAAATTAATGCTTATTTTTTAATAGTATGGAAAAAAACACCTCCATACAAAATTATTGTCGATACTTGATTCTATCATAATTTCCGAGGCTCCGAGCCGATATATGTATTTTAAAACTACTTTTTTGCAATTCCGGGATGTATATTGTGAACCCATCATCATTCCTTACGCCGATTCATGGCTGAGGCCACAAATATACATAATGGTTCATCAATAATATATGTATACTAATAATACATCTTTAGAAAGAAATTTTCAACCCTTAATATATTTATTTTGTATAAATCTTCCGAATATCTATAACCCCGGAAGTATTCGACATAATTATACTTTAAAGACACATACTGCTATATAATTAAAGTATCACACTAGACTCTAAAAATCAAGGGTAAACTATAATATACCCCTTAATTTTCATATGTTTTTTACCTCAACTAACTGCCTTAATTAAAGGGTCAGTCATTCTCCCGACCCTGATTTTTCTCTAAGCATAATCCCATTTTATGCTATATGTCTGTTGTATAATTATGATAAACCTTTCCTATCTTCCCCTTTTATTTGCTATTATATACTTCCCCGGTTATCAAACTTCATCCAATTCTTCTATCTCATATCCCAACTCTTCAGACAGCCCCAACTCATCCTCTGTCTCAATCTCTTTAATCTTAGTGACATCCTGCAAAGAATATGTCCGTATTCCGTCATTATTATCACTAAAATCATCTAACCCGTCCGAATCATTGATCTTAACTCTTATAAGCTCCAACAGCACATTGATCCCAATCACAACACCTTCGCCATCAGGGGTTGAGACTATAGATCCTATGCCGGGGATTGTTTGCAATATCCGCATATACGCATCATGTTCATACTTTAGGCAGCAAAACAATCGACCGCAGATACCGGAAATCTTAGCCGGGTTTAAAGACAAATCCTGATCTTTCGCCATCTTGATCGAAACCGGTTCGAAATCACCGAGCCAGGTGGAACAGCATAGGGATCTTCCGCAAGGCCCTATCCCTCCAAGCATTTTCGCTTCATCTCTTACTCCTATCTGTCGTAGTTCTATTCTCGTTTTAAAGACAGATGCCAGATCCTTTACCAGTTCCCTAAAATCGACTCTTCCATCGGCAGTAAAATAAAATATAACTTTGTTGTTATCAAAAGTATATTCCACATCAACCAGATTCATGTCCAAATTATGATTTTTAACTTTTTCCATGCAAATTTCAAGCGTTTCTTTTTCTTTCATTTTATTCTCCATATGTTGCTTTTTATCTACTTCTGTTGCAACACGGATAACAGGTTTTAACGGATTGACTATATCCTCTTCCGAAACCTGCTTCAGTCCAACCACAACCTGCCCAAATTCTACACCTCTTGCAGTTTCCACGATAACAAAATCATCTTTATTTATCTCTATATCAAGGGGATCAAAATAATATATTTTCCCCGCTTTTTTAAATCTCACTCCTACCACTGTTACCATCTGATAAAACCTCCCGAAGATTTAAAAGCATCACTTCCATATTTAAATGAAACTGAACATTGCTCTTTAAATCGCTTTTTGACTTTTCTATTATAAATATAATATCTCTGATTTTAACCGGATCTATTTTTGCCGCCTGAAAATCTATCTCTTCCTTTTTATCTATATTTGTTATAAAATCCGCATTTTTTGTTTCACTATATATCAACAAGTCCCTATACCAATTAATCATGAGCCCCAAAATCTCTTCTATGTGCGACCTCTGTTCCTCAAAAAATACAATCTGTTCCAATACACCGAAAAGACTTGAGGTCAATAGTTTATTGCATATTTCAATAATTTTTTCTCTCCTATAATAAAAATCCGGGTTATCTGATAATTCAACTGCGCGCCCCGCAATGCCGCCCGAAAAAGCCGCCAACATATGTGCCTGTCTCTCATCAATTTTTTTGTTTTCAATCAAATAATACTTTATAACTTCCGGGTTTTCGGGATATAATTTTATTACCTGACACCTGGAAATTACAGTGGGAAGCAGACTATCCCCCCTCGTGGTCAATAAAATTAAAACAGCATATGACGGTGGTTCTTCTAAAGTTTTTAGTAAGGCGTTTTGGGATTCTATATTCATCCTGTCCGCATCACATATGATATAAACTTTATATCTGCCCTCATAAGGTTTTAGTTGCATTTCTCCCGCAATCCTACGTATTTCATCTATCCTTATGATGCCATCTTTTTCAATTATTTTAACATCCGGATGATTACCGCCGGCCATCTTGATGCAGCTATTACATTTATTACAAGGTTTCCTATCATCTCCGGTACAGTTGAGGGCAAGGGCTAACTTCAATGCAATATCCTTTTTCCCCAGCCCTTTTTCTCCTTCAAATAGATACGCATGAGATATCTGATTGTTTTCCAGGGTTCTTTTTAACTTTTCTACGGCTTGTTCTTGCCCAACAATTCCTTCAAAATTTATTTTCATATCCATCCCTTGCTATAGTTTCAAATATTTTTCTACATCTACAACGAACACTGTTGCACCGCCAATCCTGATCTCAATAGGGTAGGGAATAAAGACCCCCGCTGTGCCGGCCATCGGTGTCGGCGAAACAATAGTCTGATCTCTCATCTCACAATTGTCTTTAATAATTTCAATAGCCCTGTCTACCTGATCATCTTCAACCCCGGTCAATAGGGTTGTATTTCCCGCTTTTAAAAAACCCCCCGTAGTAGCCAATTTAGTGACCCTAAAATCCTCCTTGGTCAAATCATCTATAAGGTTATGCGCATCATCATCATGCACAATAGCAATAATCAGTTTCATAAAGTTACCCCTTCCTAACAATATTATTTAATTTGTCTTTTATTTCCCTGCTTATTTCCTCAATAGTTTTATTTGCATCTATAACTTTAATGCGATCCGAATACATATCGGCAAGGTCTTTATAACCTTCATAAACCTTTCTATGAAAATCCAACTTTTCCTGCTCCAGCCTGTCCGCCCCTTTTGCAGCTTTAACCCTGTCGAGCCCTACCTCAGGATCTATATCTAATAATATAGTGATATCCGGTTTTAATCCACACACAGCAAATTCATTGATATCTACTATAGCCTTAAAACCTAATCCCCTTCCCTTCCCCTGGTAGGCTATGCTCGAATCCACAAATCTATCACTCAGAACGGCTTTCCCCTCTTTGAGAGCGGGCATAATGACCTGTTCTACATGTTGCGCCCTTGATGCGGCATATAACAATGCTTCTGTAACAGCTGATATTTCCTTATGGTCCCTGTCCAATAATATTTGTCTGATCTTTTCTCCTATTATAGTCCCTCCGGGCTCCCTTGTTAATAGCACCTCATAGCCTTTTTCTTCCAGAAAGCTCTTGATGCGAGGAATCTGTGTAGATTTCCCGGAACCGTCCAAGCCCTCTATGGTAATAAATATTCCCTTATGCATGTTATCATATCGCTCCTTAGGTTATAATCTCAATCCACTTGCAACTGCTGTCATTTAAACCCAAAACCTCTCCTCCATTATCAATCACATCCATAACCTGCAATATAATTTCCGTGTTGATTTTTTCGCCGGGAATAATTAACGGAATTCCCGGAGGATACGGTATTACATATTCCCCGCTGATAAATCCTTGACTTTTTTTTAATAATACCTTTCTTTTGCTCTTATACAGAGCCTCCCTTGGGGTGAAAACCTGTTCAACTTTTCCGAATATAAAATTTTCCGGCAAATTTCCCGACAGTCTTGCACTGTTGCCCCTTATCTCTTTAGAAATTATACTGAGCCCTTCCAACAACTTATCAAAATCTTTTCCGGTGTTGGCAATCGACGTTACTCCTAACACACCGTATCTATTGGATAATTCCATCTGTATGTTAAAATCTTTCCTCAGCCTTCGTTCCAATTCATATCCGGTAATACCTTCAAGCCCGATACACAGGCGAGTGATATCTATGGATTTAACCCCTTTATTACCTATCACTTCTTCTCCTATTATATCTATTCCATCTATATTTTTAGCTTGTTGTTTAAAGTTTTTAATATTTTCAAGCAAAGTCCCCATCAATTTCCTGCCCTCTGCCCTATAAACCATAATCGCAAAATCCAGGGAAATTAATAATAAATAAGAGGGGCTGCTGCTCTGATGTATCCTGAGCATGAATTTCAACCTGTCCCTGTCTATCCTGTTACCCTGTATATGAAGCATAGAACTCTGTGTAAAGGAAGGCAATGTTTTATGAGTGCTCTGTACCACCGCATCGGCACCGCAACTCAATGCGGATGGAGGCAAACTCTCGCTCAATGCTAAATGTGCACCATGGGCCTCGTCTATCAATAATATTTTATCATATTTGTGCACTATTTCCTCTATTTTTTTTAAATTACTTGCGATACCATGATAATTGGGATATGTGAGGGCCACAGCCCTGATGTCATCATGTCTTGCCAGCTGTTTTTCAATATCATCCGGAGATATCCCCATGGCTATTCCCCGCTTCTCGTCCATATCCGGATAGATATATACGGGTATCAAGTCTCCCAATATGCAGGCATTTACCACCGATTGGTGGCAGTTTCTATCCACGAGTACCTTGTCCCCCGGTGACGCAGCCGCCATTATCATGCTATAGATACCTGAGGTGCTTCCATTTACCAAAAAAAATGTCTCTTCGCTCCCAAATGCCTCACTCGCTTTTTGTTGGCTTTTTTCTATTATATCCTTTGCGTTATGCAAGTTATCAGTACCCGGGATCTCTGTAGTATCTAATTTGTATAAAATGTCTTTAAAGTTTTTATATGGGAATTTATTGTATATTCTCCCGTTTTTGTGTCCGGGAACATGAAAGGACACCACATTCTGTCTGTTCAATTGCAACAGTTTATCTATAATTGGAGCGTTGTCCATTTTTATCACCCTAATAATATAATTTTAATTACGTATCGTGTAAGTAGGGGCAGACCCGTGTGTCTGCCCTTTTACGGCATATTATTAGATTTATATGCAACCTACATATAAACAATTTCCCATGCACACCATACAACTGTTGTGTAAATTTTTTTATTTTAATGTATAAAATATTCATTTTATAGCAATACTACTACTGTATACTGTTTTTGTCCAATCAGCGGATACAAAATTACATAATTTTTATAATTTTTATCAATAAAAAGTTCATAAAATTAGGATGGTGTTAGCCAATGAGAGAAGATAAAGCTACCAGCTTAAAAGATTTTTTATTAGTTTACAACAACAAAAGGACTGATAGAGAAATCTCACAAATGCTTTCTATCCCTATAGAACAAATAAGACGCGAAAAAGAAAAAATATTCCCCAATCATATGGGAGAAAATTTAAAAACTATTAATTGCAAATAAACCGCTTCCCCCATGTTCTTATGATTTTAATCTTGAATACTAACAACATCAACAATGGGATTTCCTAATAGGAAATCCCATTGCTGTTTATATCGGCATACTTTTATTATTATATTTTCTAAAATCCTTCCAAATGTCCCTGATCCCTCTTCTGAATTTCTCATATTTGAGTTCACCGATCGAAGCTCCCGTCAAATTTAACTCACATCTCCTGCATATGTATCTATTCAGTAAAATAATCCCTTCATCGCCTATATTGTTACAGATATGACATTTCAATTTTTCATACACAATATTCACCAGCCTTAAAATAAATTATTTTACCTTTTATTTTGCCCTGTATTTACTATGTTATTCAAAACCCATGTGCATTGTTAAAAATTAAGGATTTATTTTCACTCCCATTCCCATCTAAAATGAGATGTTCCTCTATTGTAAAAATATGATCCTTTCTTTGAAAGACAGGCTTTTTTTCAAAAGATAGGCCTTTTTCTTAGAACATAGGCTATTTTACAACTTTCAATTCCTCATACAATATTTCCTCTGTGTCTATATAATAAGGTTGTACTTTGGCTCTTCTTTGTCTGATCTTCTGTTGTTCTCTTGGTATCTCCAATAAATTTTGATGTAGAGCTAAAAATAAAATAAATATCGGTATAAGAATTACTCCTAAAAAAGTGACATCAATCAACATTTGAATCATTGCAATATTCCTCCTGTAATAACACTTTATATGGACATTCTACATTATTATATAAAATCCTTCTATATTTCCCGGGAAATATACATTATTTGTTGAAAATTTGGAATTTATATCGGAAAGCATCAAAAGATGTTCATAATATAGTTATTACCGTATGGATTTAGTTATATATCACAAGGGGGCGGACACATGGGTCCGCCCCTACCGTTTAGAAGCCGGATATCAGTCTGCCGGCGTGCCCGATCTTTTATAATTCCGGAATACAGACCCCCGGTTTCCGGCCTCTGATAGGCGGACACATGGGTCCGCCCCTACTACTTAGAAGCCGGGTATCGGTCTGCCGGCGTGCCTGATCTTTTATAATTCCGGAACATAGACCCCCGGTTTCCGGCCTCTAATAGGCGGACACATAGGTCCGCCCCTACAACTTAGAAGTCGGATATCGGTCTGCCGGCGTGCCTGATCTTTTATAATTCCGGAACACAGACCCCTGATTTCTGACCTCTAATAGGCGGACACACAGATCCGACCCTACCATTTGGAAGCCGGATATCAGTCCGCCGGCGTGCCTGATCTTTTATAATTCCGGAATACAGACCCCTGATTTCTGACCTCTAATAGGTGGACCCGTGTGTCCACCCTTAACCTATCTGATTAAACAATTATGTAACAATAAATAAAACAGCAACTGCCCGATTCATCATACAAAATTAATTGTTGATGCAATTTGTCGAATAAGATGTTAGAATAATAAATAAAATAATATATAGGTTTCAAGATCAAGTTGAAAATAATCTGTCTTCAGTAAATGTTTTAAACAGGGGGAAATAAAAAATGAAAAAGTTTTTATACATATTAACGGCTATTGTAATTATTGCGATATTAGGCATCGCTCTCTTATCATTTGTGCCATCCTATCTTTCCACCGTTAACAACCCCGATGTTGTCGAAATAACGGTTCCCGAAGGTGCCCCGCTGAGCTATGTCTCTAATATATTATTTGATAAGGGAGTAATTAAAAGCAGGATTTGGTTTCGCTATAAGGCCAAAGAAGCACAGATTGATCAGAAAATTAAACCGGGCACTTACTTGATACCCTCCGGTTCAACCTTTGAGGATATCTTTACATTATTGGAAAAAGGTGTCGCGGATGAATATGCCGTACTAACCATACCCGAAGGATTTACCCTCTATCAGATAGCACAAAAAACGGAGGAGCTCGGTTTCGGTACTAGAGAAGAATTTATTGAAGCCACAGAGAAGTATTTTAGCGACAATTATAATTTTGATACCGAAAACCTTTATTTCAAATTGGAAGGATATCTGTATCCGGAAACTTATCATTTTACCAAAAATCAGACTGTGGACAATATAATCCACCAACTTGCACAGACAATGGATGATGCTTTTACGGAAGAATACACAAGAAGAGAAGAAATGCTGGGATTTTCAAGACACGAAGTGCTGACCATAGCGTCTTTAATAGAACGTGAGGCAAGGCATGATGGAGAGAGAACAACTATCAGCGGGGTTATACATAACAGATTAAAAAAGGATATGCCTCTGCAGATTGATGCTACAGTGATATATGGGGTAGGTAAAGGAATGGAGCATAGAACCACCATATATCAATCAGAGTTAGATAAACCTGACCCGTTTAACACATATACTAAAAAGGGATTACCCCCGGGGCCTATAGCTTCCCCGGGAAAAGAATCCATAAAAGCAGCCCTATATCCTGACGAACATAATTATTTATATTATGTGCTGAGCCCGGAAGAAGACGGACATGTGTTTAACGAAACCTATGATGAACATCTAAAGGATAGAGCTAAATACATAAATAGGAATAAAGAGTAAGTTATTAGATACAGAAAGATGACAAGGCCGTAGTGCATTTGTTTAATTATGCATCATGAGAGGGCAGACACACAGGTCTGCCCCTACAGCTTAGAAGCCGGATAAATAGCGCAAAATAATCTGTGCTTTTGTGATGTAACAGCTCGTGTAAATTCTGAACACATGAAAAACCTCGCTTTACTTAAAGTTACAATTTTTACACAGTCTGCCATCCCCATATGTCCCGGCAATTTTTATAACCTTTTATTTTTAACACGTTTACAAATTTTCAATCTTTATTACATCAAATCCAATATCCTCTATTATTTCCTTAATGATCTTGTCTGATAAATCCGCCGAAAATTCTACCACTGCATTTTTACCCGCTAAGTCAACCGTTACCTCTTCCACTGCTTCCTGCTCCTTTAATATTTTTTCGACCCTTGCCGAACAGTGCCCGCAACTCATCCCTTCTATTGAAATTCTCTTTTTCATTTTCACATCTCTCCTTATTAATTAATAAATTATTCAAGCACAGGGAGAAAGATTTTTCATTTTACTTCATTCATTTAGAATGACATAATCCGAAGCCTTCATATTTCAAACATCAAAGACAAAATTATATAAGATGCAGGGGTTTAAACTTCCTTAACCTCAGAGAATTTGAAACTACGGTAACAGAACTCATAGCCATAGCAGCAGACCCTATCATTGGATTTAGCAGTGGCCCACCCAATAAATATAATGCCCCCGCCGCAATCGGGATTCCTAAGGCATTATAGCCCAAAGCCCAAATCAGGCTTTGCTTAATATTTATGATGGTTCTCTTGCTCAACTGGATAGCCGTCGCAACATCCCTCAGATCGCTCTTCATCAATACAATATCTGCAGATTCCATAGCAACATCCGTACCGGAACCTATCGCTATGCCTATATCGGCCTGGGCGAGTGCCGGTGCATCGTTGATGCCGTCCCCGACCATCGCAACTTTCTTGCCTTGTTCCTGAAGTTTTTTAACCTCGTTCGCTTTATCCCCCGGCAATACTTCCGCCAATACTATATCAATACCTACTTGCCTAGCTATAGCTTCTGCCGTTCCTTTGTTGTCTCCGGTTATCATAGCCACCTGTATACCCATATCATGAAGGGTATCTATTGCATCCTTGCTGCTCTCCTTTACAATATCCGCAACGGCAATTATGCCTGCCAACTTCCCGTCTATAGCAATATACATAGGCGTTTTGCCCTCTAAAGCTAACCTGTCCGATTCGTTTTGCAGAGTAATCTCTATATTTTTATCCATCATCAGTTTTTTATTGCCAAGCAATACATTTTTATTTTCAATTACGGCCTCTATACCATGGCCCGGAATAGCTAAAAATTGTTCCACATCTTTTAATCCCAGATTTTTTTCTTCTCCTGCCCTCACAATAGCTTCACCTAATGGATGTTCCGAACCTCTTTCCGCTGATACCGCAACCGCCAAAAGTTCATCTTCTGATATTCCCTGTTCCATGATTATATCTGTCACCTCAGGAGTGCCCTCTGTGATCGTACCTGTTTTATCCAATATGACCGTATCGGTTTTATGCGCTGTTTCCAGAGCCTCTCCGCCTTTGATCAGCACCCCGTATTCCGCTCCCTTACCTGTGCCGACCATAATGGCTGTGGGTGTTGCTAAACCTAATGCACAAGGACAAGCGATAATCAAGATAGATATAAATATGGTCAAAACAAATTCTATCGGTTTTCCCGTGATATACCATATTCCCGAAGATATAATAGCAATCATAAAAACCACCGGCACGAAATATCTTGCAATTACATCCGCCATTCTTGCAATCGGTGCCTTTGAACCCTGGGCATCTTCAACTAGTTTTATTATTTGAGCCAGCACAGTATCTTTTCCGACTTTTTCAGTTTCGAATGTGATAGATCCGTTTTTATTTATACTACCGCCCGTTACCTTATCACCCTTGCTTTTTTCTATCGGAATACTTTCCCCCGTCAACATAGATTCATCCACAGATGTATGGCCATCTGTTACAGTACCGTCTACGGGTATTTTTTCCCCGGGTTTTACAACTATAACATGACCTACCTCCACTTCCTCTATAGGAATCTTGACCTCTTTTCCGTCCCGAATAATTGTTGCTTCCTTGGGCTGCAATCCCATCAATGCTTTGATAGCTTCCGATGTTTTTCCTCTAGACACCGACTCCAGATATTTACCTAACATTATTAAAGTTATTATGACTCCTATCGAATCAAAATATAATTCCACAACCATATCCCTATTTCCGCCCATTATTTTTATAACGACATAAAGACCATATATAAATGCGGCACTTGTTGCTATGGCTATTAAAGAATCCATATTAGGGGTACCCCTGAACAATGTCTTGTAACCTACTGTATAAAATTTACGCCCTGCAAACATCACTAATATAGCCAAAACCATCTGCACCAGTGCAAAATTTAACGGATTATGCGCCGGATCCAAAATTTTAGGCAATGGCATACCTATCATATGTCCCATAGAGATATAAAAAAGCGGCACAGTAAATACGGCAGCTGTAATAAGCCTTTCTCGGAGCGTTCTTATTTCATTTTCCTTCGCTATTTTATCCCTATCAATACCGGCACCTATTTCTAAATCCGATGGTGTGTAACCCGCATCTTCAATAGCTTTTTTGATCTCGGATATTTTAATTACATTGCTGTCATATTTCATAGTAGCTTTTTTAGTTGTAAGATTCACATTAACATCTTGTACTCCATCCAATTTTTTTAGTGCACGTTCCACGGCACTGCTACAAGATGCTCAGTTCATCCCCTCCACGAATATAGTTATCTCCTTTAATTCGTCTTGCTCTACCCTGAACCCCA
>CAYOGD010000018.1:0-18444 GCA_964403395.1 uncultured Alkaliphilus sp. | reverse complement strand
TCATTATATTTCCTATCTTGAGGAGAATTTCTCATGAAATTACTGCTTGCAATGACGCCGAGCATCATAAATGCGGCCTTCTTCTTATCTATATCGGCTCGAATTTCACCCGCTTTTATTCCCTTTGCAATGATTCCCGAGAGAAAATCGACCATGCCCTCATGAGCCCGTATAATATATGGGTGAATCTCATCCGAGATGTTTTTAAATTGAAAGAAAGTTTGCTCTATAGCATTGATATGCAAATCGACAAAACCCAGATGATAATTTAATAAGGCCATAAACTTATCCCTCGCGCTGTCTTTTCCCAAGGTGGCTTCTTTAGCCTCTTCCATATATGTTTCAAACACATATTTCAACATCTGCTGAAATATCTCTTCCTTACTTCTGAAATATTCGTACACGGTACCTTTTCCGATGCCTGCCTTTTCGGCAATGTTTCCCACCTTACCTCCATGATAGCCATTTTCACCGAATACTCTGATCGCAGCTTCAATAATTTCAATTTTCCTCTGTTCTTTTAATGAACTCACTCTTTCACCCCATTTTTATATCCCTTAGGCACTCTGCGATGCTTTTTTAAATCTTGACCTGAGAGAATCTGAAATATCATCAAATACCGTATACAATACGGGAACAAATACTAAGGTCAGAATTGTAGATAAGGTTAATCCGCCTATGACCACTATAGCCATCGGTGATTGCAATTCCGCCCCTTCGCCGATTTCAAGAGCTAGGGGTACAAGTCCTAAGATAGTGGTCAATGTAGTCATTAAAATCGGCCTCAACCTGATCGGCCCCGCAATAGTAACAGCCTCAAGCCTCTCCTTGCCTTCCTTGCGCAGTACATTTATATAGTCTACCAGTACAATACCGTTATTTACTACAATACCTGCCAGTATAATTGCTCCTATAAGGGCCGTCACGCCTAAAGTCTTTCCGGTTATAAATAAGGCCAAGGCCCCGCCGGAAAAGGCCAGAGGTAAGGTGAACATGATTATAAACGGGTAAACAAGGGATTCAAACTGCGCGGCCATAACCATATATATCAACACTACGGCCAGTGCAAGTGCCAACAGGAGCTGCTCAAAGGCCTCTACCATCTCTTTCCTCTCCCCGCCTATATTATAATCATAGCCCCTGGGCATTTCATATTCCTGTAATTTTTTATCCACATCCGAAGTAACACTTCCCAAATCTCTGTCTATAATTTGGCCGGTGACTGTCACCATTCTTTCCTGCTGTTCGCGATATATTTGAACAGGCCCTCTCACTACGGACAGATCCGCCACCTGCCCCAACGGTATATTTATCCCGAACGGAGTAGTTATGCTCAGCTGTTCAAAATTAGATAAATTATCCGTAACGTCACCTGAGGCTTTTATCACTACATCTATTTCCTTGCCCTCATCTTTATATCTGGTTACCGTAACCCCGGTGGCGGCACCTCTGACAGCAGAGGCAACCTGAGCCGTAGTCAATCCATAGGTTGCGGCAATATCCTTGTTTATTAAAACTTCAATTTCGGGTATCGCTTCACTCAGGCTGGTTTTAACCTCTCTGGTCCCTTCCACAGATTCAATAATCTGTTTAAAATCATCAGATATCTTTTCTAATACCTCCAACTCACTTCCCTTTATGTTTACACTCACAGGAGTGCTGAACCCCATTATATCTAAACTTGATGTCTCCTTTACAGAAATTTCCGCCCCCGGAACATCCTTCATCAGGGTTCTAATTTCTTCTGCAACTTTTGCGGTGCTTTTTTTCCTGTCCCTTAATTTGACCAGCCTCACCGATATGTTTCCGCTGTTATCACCACCAAGACTGCTGCCCATCATGATATCAATGCCACTGGAACCTATATTGGTAAATATCACATCTATCTCATCGATTGTTGCCAATTTCTCCTCGATGACACCGGCCAACTTATCCGCCTTTTCAATTTTAGTGCCCAAAGGCATATCTATACCTATAGATATAGCCCCCTCGTCCATGGCGGGAATAAACTCCATCGCTACACCGAATAAACTGGTCATACTCACAGCAAAAATAACTACCGAGATTATTATAGTAACCATTCTGCGTTGAAGACTTATAGCTAATAATTTCTTATATGCATTTTCTATTTTGGCAAATATATTATCAAAAATATTATAGAGAAATTGCAGTTTTCTCTTTTTTTGCCCCGTTACTTCTTTGCCTTCATCCCCTGTCAACATCTTAGACGACAATACCGGTATAAGGGTCAAAGACACCAATAATGAAGCACTCAAAGATAAAGTAACCGTCAAGGCAAAATCCTTGAATATGGGCCCTATCATTCCTTCCATAAATACTATGGGTATAAATACCGCTATAGTGGTCAGAGTGGATGCGGTGATAGCCATGCCCACTTCGGATGCCCCTTTTATAGCGGCTTCCTCTCCGGAATATCCTTCTGTCTTAAAACGATATATATTTTCCAATACCACGATGGCACTGTCCACCAACATACCCACAGCCAATGCAAGCCCGCCCAAGGTCATCATATTTAATGTAATCTTGTTGACATACAACAACGTAAAAGATGCAATCAACGATATAGGAATTGCCGCCCCTATTATGAGCGTTGTTCTTATATTTTTCAAAAAGATATATAGGATAACGATGGCAAGTATCGATCCTATAATGGCGTTCTTCGCTACATTGTTGATTGAATCTCTGATCATGGTGGAACCGTCCAATATCACATCTATATCTATATTGGGATAATCCTCCTTGAGGCTTTCAATCTCCTCATTGACCAAATTTGCCGCCTGTACCGTGTTCTTTCCGGACTGTTTCTGTATGGAAATACTGATACTGTCCTTACCATTGGTCCGTGAAATAGTACTGATATCCTTATTGGTCAGTTTAACCGCAGCAACATCGGATAATTTGATAACCTCTCCCGTTGCCAGGGTAATAGGCATGTCTTTTATCTCATCGATGGTGCCGAATTCACCCACCACACGTACGGACAGTTTCTGCGTCCCCTTATCCACGCTTCCTCCCGATAAATTTATATTGCCTGCACCTATAACCTGTGCCAATTGATTTATGCTTAAACCGTAACTGCTCAAACTGTCCTGTTCTACCGCTATTTCGACCTCTTTCACAAAGCTCCCGCCTACACTGACGGAAGCGACCCCTTCCAGCCTTTCAAATCTCTGACTGAAAGTATCTTCCGCTAAGGATTGCAATTCCGCCAAATCTCCGTCGGTAGATAAGGATATTTGCATTATCGGCATAATATTCGGGTCTATTTTTAATACCATCGGTTCTGATGCATCATCAGGTAAAAATCCTTTTACCATATCTATTTTTTCTCTCATATCCAATGCCGCAAAATCCATATCTGTTCCCGTGTTGAATTGAGCGATTATAATCGAATTGCCCTGGGATGTTATGGAATTCACCGTGTCGATATTTCCCGCAGCAGCAATAGCCCCTTCTATGGGCTTTGTAACTAAGTTTTCCACTTCTTGAGGCCCTGCCTCCGTATAAGAAGTAAATACGACAGCAATGGGCAGCTCTATCTCCGGAAACAGATCGATGGGCAACCTGTTTAATGAAATTGCCCCCAACAAAACGACGACCAAAACTATCATTGTTATCATAACGGGCCTTTTTACAGCTAAATTTGATAGGTTCAACGTTGATCACCTCTTACTATTTTCACTCTTCCGCCGTCTTCCACATAATGCTGCCCTTCTACAATAACGTATTCGCCTTCCTTGAGCCCTTCTTTGATCTCTATATGATCTCCCGTATCCAGACCTGTGACCACTTCCTTCTCTACGGCCATATTGTCCTCTACTACAAAAACTACCTTTTTATCCTTTTTATCTAAAACCGCATCTCCTCTGATAACAATTGCAGAATCCGCTATATCCATGCTCAATCTCACTTCGCCGTTCATTCCCGGCTTGATTTTTTTATCCGAATTGTCTATATAAATTTTCACAACATAAAGTTGTGTCCTGAGATCCGTTGTCGGACTGATATAATCGATAGTGCTGGTGACATACTCGTCAAAAGCGGCAGGCACATTGACCTCCACCTCCTGCCCAACTTTCAATCTGTTGACTATATTTTCAACAACATTGACCTGAACATATACCTTATCCATCTCCACAATCATAGCTGCCGGTTGGCTGTTGCCCACAATCTGACCCTCTTTTACATCCAATACGGATACATAACCGCTCATAGGAGACTTAACCACCGTATTTCCTAATCCGCTCAATGCCTGTTCATGTGCAATTTCCGCTTGCCTCAGCTGTTTGAGAGCCTGCTCATGTGCTATTTCAGCTTGATTTACCTGGCCGGCCAGTATATCTAAACTTTTCTTGTCGGCAGCCAATTGTACCTGTTCAAGCTCACTTTTGGGCACGGCGCCTTCTTCATATAACTTTTCAATCCTCTCAAGATTTAGCAAAGCATTTTCTATTTTTTCCTTGTTTATCTCATAATTGAGTTTTGCGGTCTGTAAACCGTTTTCCGCTTGACTTACCCCGCTGCTTGCCATTTGCACAGCATTAGATGCCTGTTCCACACTCTTTGCAATATCATCCTGTTCTATTGTAAACAAGGTACTGCCTTTCTCAACCAAATCCCCCAATTTAACATTGACTTTAGTGACTATGCCCATAGCTTTAGGTATAACAGCTATTTCTTCATTTGCAACCACCTTGCCGTTGATTTTAATCCTGTCTTCGACTGTGCCGACAGCCACTTCATCTATCTCCACCGGCGTATAATTTTCTTCATGTGCCTGATCGGTTTCGGCAGAATCCCTACAACCCGATGAGAACACCATCACTCCTATCAAAATTATAATCAACAACATGATAGTTTTTAGTTTTCTATTCATTTTCCCCTCCCCTAACCAATTGTAATTTCCGAATCCTGTTCGGTTTTTTCCTGCCTTGCTTTTTAGCATGGCATTTTGTATTGCATATACTGATCCGGTACCGACCGACCGGTCGGTACCAATACAAGTATATTATATTCTATCCTTGAATGCAATATTACAAATACTCAATTTTTATATTTTGTAAATATATTTTTGCTTATAGCAAGGGCATCAATATCCCATCGAGATCCTTCGCGGGCCAAACTTATACTGTTCGCCTCAGGATGACAATTCGAGATCCTTCGTAAGCACCGGTTATACTGTCAATCTCAGGATGACGGCCATGTCGTTATCTTATATTTCCATAGCCCTTTACTTTTATGGTCAAATTATTGTATAATAATTATATATTACCGACCCGCCAGTCGGTAAAAACACCTGTATAATATGTTCCCCATTTGTTTGGACGTAATATTATAGGTGTTTAAAATGGCCAGGATAATTGTAAAAGAAATAAAACATAAAAAAAAGAAAGGACTGTATAATATGAAAAAAATGCTCATAGCTATACTACTGATAACGATACTGTTAATATCGTCCCTATTTTCATACGGCACGGATGAATTGAATAATGCCGAGACAACGGAAACTGTCAAATCTCTTTCACTGGAAGAGGCCATTGAAGAAGGCATAAAGAATTCTGTTCAGCTTGAAATCAGTGATCTGGAAATTAAGGTAAAAAAAATGGAATTAAAACAGGCACGCCAGACAGAAAGGGATTATGAAAAGTTTAGCGATCTTCTAGACACAATAAGATCAAGCCCATTAGAAAGACAATACAGAGAAGCCGGCGTTCCCACAGGTACAGTGGAGGGGTTCCAATTAGAAGCCAATATGTTATCTAAAAGCACAACATTTGCTTTAGAAGAGGAAGAACTCAAAAAGGAATACTTGAAAGAGGACATAAAATACAATGTGATGGCTGCTTACTATGGAGCGCTCCAAGCCACGGATTATGTAAACGTGACAAAAAGAAGCCTGGAGAATATAAGAAAAAACAAAGAGATCATAGATAAAAAATTTGATCTGGGCCTTACCTCAAAATCAGATGTCTTAATGGCGGATATCGCATTAAACGAGGCCGAAATCAATATGGAAAAAGCAAAAGAAGATACACAAAAAGCTTTGAGAGCGTTAAATATGGTTTTAAATTATCCTTTAGACACAGAATTAAAGTTGACCTCAGGTTTTGAACAAGAGGCCTTTGCTGCCAACCCGGATGAAGACATTAAAAGCGCATACGAAACCAGGTTTGATATGATCCAAATTCAACACGGTTATGAACTTACAAAACTCGATTTTGAAACCAACGCATACAGATATACTCCTAATACATATAAATACAAATATAAGGAAAGTAGCCTCTTGAAGATGAAAAATATGCTTGAAATTTCCAAACAAAATGTGGAGTTCGATATCAGAAATAAATACGATTCTATAAACAGTGCATATAGACAGATAAAGCTGGCCGAGGCAAATGTGGAAAAAGCGGGCGAAGGATTGAGGATAACAGAAGAGTTATATGATGTAGGCTTGGCAACAGTACAGGATGTGAAAGAAACTATTGTGCATCTGTATGGTGCTGAATTAGCCCTTTCGGGTGCTATATCAGGTTATAATTTAGCGATATTGGAATATAATAAGGCGGTGCAGTTAGGCATAGTGAGATAATGGCGAAAATTCCCCTTTCCGATTATAACCTTATTCAATTCAAATTGTTGCCGGAAAGGGGAATTTTATTTCACAAAAGCACAGATTATTTTACACTGCCTTATTTCACACTATCAACCGACCGGAAACGGAAGAAATTTTATTTTTTCTACCCTCCGCTTATCACCAGTTTTGCCTTACCCATTAAACTTCTGAACCTTGTTACCTGTTTCATAAATTTTTGGAGCCTTATAGCCGTACCTCTTTCGTTGCCTTTCTCGGCTTCTTTAGCAAGTTTTTCAACTTTGGATCTCAAACCGGAAAACTGGGTTAAATATATCAATGCAATCCATGTGCTGTCCTCATTTAATTGATTGACAGCCGCCGGGCCCCAGTACATATCATACTGGTCCTGTATAGAACTATACATGATTTTGTCCAGCTCTTCCTTAGATAGCAATCCTGCATCGATGGCCTTGTCCACTATATCCGTTCCCGGCAAGAAGTTTAAACCATGGAGCTGTAATTCAAACGGCGGTTCCAGTTTCAAACAGAGTCTGTAAGTTTCCTTTAAATCCTCCAATGTTTCAAAAGGATGCTGCAGCATAAAATCATATATTACCTTAGGGACCTTGCATTTAGATAAAACCCTGCTGGCATTTATTATCTCTTCCTGGGTTTCTTTTCTATGAAATATGTCCTTTCTCACCCTGACCGAACCGCTCTGAATACCCACAACAATCTGATAAAGGCCGGCATCTACAAGGTTGCTGATAATTCTTTCGCTTGTTTTTAACGGATGGCCCCATATCTTAAACGGAATGCCTATTTCCGATTTATATCGTTCCCTAAATTCCTCTACCCAACCTTCTTCATCCGAGAAGATCTCGTCCCAGAAATGTATAACCTTCAGGTTTTTAATGGCGGATTTAGCTTCTTTTAACTCCTCCATGACATTATCCACGGAACGAAAACGCACGTATTTTCCCCCGCCCACATAGGTCCTCCTTAGGTTAACGGAGCTGCAATAAGAACAGGCAAAAGGACAACCCCTAGATGCAGTCAGTTCATAGGTAAAACCTTTTACTTGCGGGTCCCCATATGATATCTCATCGTTATGAATAAAATATATATTTTCACCGCCGATTTTAGGATAGCCCAATGTATCTAAATCTTGAACCAAGGGCCTCAATGGATTTTTAATTATCTCATCTCGTCCATCATATAATGTGATGTTCTCTATATCGGAAGGGTCCTCGCCCCTCTCTAAGGTGTCTAATAACTCCACCAAGGATATTTCACTTTCACCTCGAATGGCATAATCCCCATATTTTAATACCTCTTCCGGGAAGAGCGTAGCATATACACCGCCCCAGATAATCGGCATGTCAAATTTTTCTCTTATTCTGTCATTTACTAAATACACAGATTCTAAATATAAAGAAGACATAACACTCAAACCGATATAGGAGGGCTTTATTTTATTTATCAAATCCTCCAACAAATCCAGCTCTTTTTCACCGGCTTTGCTTGGATTGACACTGTTGAATTCTTTAAAATATAGAATATGGGCATTATATCCCCCGGTGTTCAATGCATTTGCAAGATATCTGACACCCAATGCTTTTTCGTTGTAAAACCCGATTAATAATACGTCCTTGCCCATCTGTTTCACTCCTTTTATAAATTACAGACCTTTCGAGATTCTTCGCTTTATGACCTAACCCGATTGCATGGCAATCGTTGGTAGGTCAAACGCAACAAGCATCAACCTTAGTTTAGGTTTATGACAGGAGTGTCCGTTAGGACCAAATTTGTGTGAACGAAGAGAGCAAACAAATTTGTGTTGCTTGACTGAGAACGCTCAGAATGACACGGCCCGCTAAAACCCCTCATAAATGAATTCGCCGTTACCGGCAAAAAATATGCATATAAATCCAATCATGGCCGCATATATCAATATTTTAAAAAGGGTCTTCATTCCCGATTTAACCATTTATCTATCTCCTTCGTAAATTCCACCGCACCAAGTTCATAATTCAGATGCCCCAGATCATGAAAATATTCCCTCCCGAATGCGTCTGCAAGATCAATATATTCTATATTATTGTATTCCATAATTTCCTTAGCTTTTTTTTCTACTGCAACCACATTTTCCGGTTTTGCAATATAATCATTCCAGGGAAACCACACAAATCTTAATTCTATATCCTTCTCCCTGCAATAATTTATGAGCCTTTGCAGGGCTTTATAATTTTTTTCGTAATGTTCAATACCTATGTTCCAATAAAATTCCTTATACCCTTCAATTTTTTTATCCAATTCTTCATCGGATAAAACTCCATAATACACATATCTATTCAAGTCTGTGTGCCTTCCGGTTACAAATTTTTCTCCCCTGAGGATATTGTCGATTCCATCCATAATAAAGGCGTGAAGCCTATCCCTCTGAAAATAAAGATAGGGCTCATAAATCTTGCGATGCCATGGATATGTGGGATTAGTATCTAGTGTATCCAAAAATACAAGATAATTAACCCCTACGACCAAATCAGTACCGATACTGATCATGTTCTTTTCCAATATCTTAGATAAATCTTCTATGGTCCCGTAATCCATTCCCATATTCATATATCCGCTCCTGCTTTCCTCTTCGATAAAACCGGAAATCACCACGGAGTTCCCATAAAAAACCTTTTCATATATTTCTTCGGGATGGGTTAATTTGATCTTTTCAAAATCATTTTTCCTAAATAAATCGGATTTCCCCACAGGGTCGATAGATGCCAAGAATATATCAAAGATAATTACCGCGGCTATTAATCCAAATATGAATATGCCCTCCCATATCTTTTTTGATTTTTTCTCCGCCGGTTTTCTGCTCATAGTTACCTCCGTTGTTTAAAATTTAAAAAGGCCTGAGATCACTTTTATAACCTTGTCCCCGGGAAGAGTAAACACAAGGGTATTCAATCCAAATAAAAAATTTGTCAGCAGGCATCTGAATGCAAAATAAATTCTATTCGTGGTTCTCCTGTTTAAGGTGGTCTGAGAAAATATGCTTTCAAAGAACAAAATTATGCCTAAATAAACCCCTGCAATTACATAGGGTATATTAAACCCATGCCACAATGCCATTATTACCATAGTAAAAAACCCTATAATTCCGCCCTGAATTTTAGTAAGCCTTTTCTTTACAATCACTACATAGATGTGCTCCCTTATAAAATCACTCAGGGTAACATGCCAATTCCTCCAAAACTGCGTCATAGTCGGAGCCGCCCAGGGTTTTTTAAAATTTTCAGGCACTAAAATCCCCGCCAGACTTCCGAAGGCGATAGCAATATCACTATATCCGGAAAGATCAAAAAATAATATGGCATAGCTGGTGATTATTATGAATAAGCTGATATTCCAACGCAAATCGAGTGTCTGTAAGTGATCAAATCCTATAAATAAGAGTTCCATAATCACAAGTTTCTTAAACAAACCCCTGATGATCCTTCTTACACTATATGATATTACTTCCATATCCAATAATATTGGATTATTCATGCTTTTTTCAAATTCCCTATACCTGTGAATAGGGCCCGCCGTAAATACCGGCAAAAACAGGATATAATTTATATATACCGGGAAACTTATAAACTCTCCCGAATAATATACATGGTAATAAATATCTATAACCTTAAAAATGCTATAGGAAATACCTATTATAAAAAATACATTGCTGAGTTCAATGCCGAGATCCGGCAATCTGTTTACAAAAAAGGGTACGCAGGCTATTAAACAGAAAATAAAGAATAATAATTTTTTATTTTTAGAGGACTTGAATAAAACCATAGCCAGAAAATATGTGACCATTATATAAATTAAATAAAATATTGCCAGTCTTTTACTGATATAAAATATTACCCCTATTTCCATTACAGGCAGTATATAATTTATGGGAATTTTAGTTCCGAGCCCGGCATTACACAACCTGAGAAAGCCTATAAATAAAGTTACAATTGTTATTATAAATAATTTGTCTATTTCGAGAAACCACATATATACTCACCGTTATTCAAATTTTTTGCAATAAATTTTCCCCAACACTCCATATCGATTATTGCTCCAAAAATTTCGGGCCGGCTCATTATTCGCTATAACATTACATTCTATTATGGATGCACCGTTTTCCCTCGCCCATTCTTCGGCCCTTGTCAACAATTCGGTACCGATTCCCGTTCTGCCGGCGGCAGAAGATACATATATATCCTTGATATGGCCGATAACATTATTTTTGTAAGAGAGCTTCCTGTCCATACGCATAACATCCACCGCTACAAAGCCTACTAATTGTCCGCCCTTTTCCGCCACAAAATGCTTACCTGTGCGCGCCCTCAATTGCAGCATCAATACTTCCCCTATAGCCTCCCTGTTCAGTTTATAAGGCATTCCATAAGAAAAGAGAATATCATACATACTGCAATACATGTCTGACAACTGTTCTACATCCTCTATAGCAGCGGGTCTAATAATTTCCGGCATTTTTATTCCAACTTTCTTTCAATCACTTCCGCGATTTCTTCAATAGTGTTCATCGGATATAAAATTAAATCTCTTTGTGTAATCTCTATACTCCAATGGTCTTCAATAAACAATATTATCTCCGTGGCTCCCAACGAATCCACAAAACCCATATCAAATAGATGTGCACTGTACGTAAATTCAGGGTCCTCACCAATTTCAAAATTGCTTTTTAAAAAGTTATATAAAATTTCCTTAGTCTCCATTTTTTCTCTCCTGTTTTTCCTCAAGATACTTTTCGCGCAAGGTGATCCTATCAATCTTATCGTTTGCCGTATGTGGAAATTTTCCCATAGTGATAAGCCTTTGGGGAAGCATATATCTGGGCACATATCTTGAAAGCTCGGTATTTACCTTTCTGAGTGTAAATTCCTCCGCAGTTTCCAAAAATAATACAATCTTCTCTTGTTCCACATGAAAAATAGCACAGGCACGTTTTACATCATCTATACATGCGGCTGCTTTTTCTACTTCTCCGAGCTCTATCCTATTTCCCCTTAACTTGATTTGGCTGTCCTTTCTTCCTACGAACATAATAAGCCCTTCCCCATCTATATAAGCCAAATCCCCGGTTCTATATATTTTTTCATTAAAATATGGATTGACGGGGTTTTGTACAAATGCCTTCTCGGTCGCTTCCCTATCTCCCCAGTAACCCAGCCCAACTCCGGAACCGATAACACAGAGTTCCCCTGTTTCTTCAACCTCTGCAATTTGATCTTTTTCGTTTAATATAATTATTCTTGTATTCTTACATGCCCTCCCGATTGGAAGGGGCTCCGAATCCTTAAAAGACCTGTCTACAATATAGTATGAGCACACATCGGTTATCTCCATGGGCCCGTAAAGGTTTGCATAAAGACAATGGGGATACTCTTTTCTCCAAATATTCAGCTGCTTATTGGGCATTATTTCCCCGCAAAAAGCTACAGTCTTGAGAGACGGCAGTTTATATTTTGACAGAACACCGGAATTCGCAATATTTATCATCACTGTAGGAACCCAGAAAATAGTGTTGATTTTATGCTCCTCTAAAAATTCCGGCAGTTTTAGAGAAAACATCATGAGCACCTCGGGAATAATAACCATTTTTCCCCCGCACACCAGACAGCCGTAGATTTCAAATACGGAGTTGTCAAAATAAAACGGCGCTTGACTTGCCATAACAGTGTCCTCATCAAAAGAAAATGTCCCCACAACCCATTTTGCATAATCTATTACCCCGCGATGGGATATTGTGCCCCCTTTCGGTTCACCGGTCGAACCTGAGGTGTACATAATATAAATAGGGTCAGTGTCTATCACTCCCTGAATTTTCTTTTCAATAAGCGAAGCATCCGCTTCGCCTTCGGAAATATCCTCATAAAGATATTTCTCGGCTCCTCCAAGATCTATCTCAGCAAGATTTTCAATATGAGCCTCATCGGTAATAATGGCTCCCGGCTTTAAACTGTTTATGATTTTTTGCAGCCTGATAAGAGGCATATTGTTATCAATGGGAACGTAGGGGTTTCCGCTGTATAAAATCCCCATATAACTCACTACACACTTTACACTTTTAGGCATATAAACTATTACGGGAGAAACAGTTCCGTCGGATTCTACCTCCCTTAAAAGCCTGGTTCCGATAATCATGGCTTTTTCCCTCAACCGGGAAAAGCCGATGCTTTCCCATTCGTCCTCATACCCTATTTTATCTCCATATTTTTCAGCGGCTCTGTCCAATAAAATTATTGCAGAATTCATAACACTCTCCCAATCATATGATTTTTTCAATCTGTTGTTTCAATATTTATAATACCGGCTTCACCGAATTTAGTAAATACGGTGGCATCGCCGTTTTTCGATTTCGTTATTATCCAACCCCCGTCCCCGGTCGTTGCATTTCCGGCGACCTCCGCCTGCATCATGCCCCCGTCCCGGAACTCTATTCTGGCACCATTTTCCGTATGCACCATCCCCACCGGTAGGTTTGATCTGTTTAAATGAAATTTTTCCGATTTTCCCTGGCTTATGACTACCTTTTTCCCGGCTCCCATATAGATCACATCGCCTTTTTGATACCAAACGGGAGATGTGGTACTCAGTTTCTTTCCCCTATATTTTTCACCCAAAACTATCTTTGCGCCTACTGCTTTTTGGTAATTTTCATCATATAAAGGAATGGTCCTATCTTTGCTCTTAGGAGCCAAAATTATTTTCTGCTCTTTTTTGCCCGTATTTTCAATAGTCACCGAAACATCCGTATTATATGATGCCGCTATAGCCTTGGCGTATTGTTTTTCAGTCACAAAATTATAATCATAATCCATTGCAAAGGCAGATGCCTTCAGTACGTTCTTTTCTATATCTTCCGGCCTTTCATAAGCAAAATCACAGTGATAGTACATGCTCACAGGCAGATCATATTTAGCCGAAATATCACCCCACCCCTTCTGATCATATAGCATGGTACTCGTATTAAACACTATGAGCCTCTCGGGGCCCTCGGTTTCAAGCAAAAATGGAATACTGAGGGCTGTTTCCGCACTGCATTCGGGGGAGGCAGCACTCCCGGAAGGTTTAAACCCCGAACACCACAGAAGGCCCGCTTTAAAACCATTTTCCAATGTCTGTGTTTCGCTTCCAACACTTGTGTGCCAGGTATGCTGATTAAAGCCTATGCCGTCCGAAACCTTCACTCCGTATTTTTTTAGAGCATCAATATGCATAGCCAACTCATTTTCCTCATATTCCTCAGAAGCATTTACACCGGTATAAAAATGCATCCCTACATAATAATCATTTTCTTTCATAAACCGTAGCTGCTGCGCCAAATTATCTTTAAAAGGGAAATATGCCGAATCAATAGGATACGCCGATCCGTATTCCAGTGACCCCGCAATTAGGTCTTTAACTCCGTCCCCATCCAAATCGACAAAAGTCGGTACACAGTTATTCCCGAATTTTAGATATCTGTTTCCCTTATAGTTTTTTGCTTTTCCCTCCATATATCCGTCAAATTTAAAATTGCGCCCGTCTCCGATAAACCTTCCTATATATCCATGGAAAGTTCCGATGACGAGGTCCTGTACTCCGTCATTATTTATATCTATAATATGGGGCGATAACCAATCGCCTTCTATGTTTTCCAAACCCTCTATTTCAATATCTGTTGCGGCCGTGAAACCGAGATTTCCATTGTCCTTATTGCCGCAGTAAAATTCTATAATCTTTTCATTGCTGCCCACAACCAAGTCTGTTATCCCGTCCCCGTTTATATCTCCGATAACGGGCAAGGCCTGTCCCGATATACCGGTTTCGATTAAAACTCCCCGGCTATCGAAGGTCAAATCGCCGTTCCCGGAAAACCAGTAAATATTTCCGTCCGAACTCCCGGAAATCAAGTCCAAAATTCCGTCCCCGTCTATATCAACCATGGCAGGAGCCGAATAACCCGGCACATTGATAACTTCACCGCCGGAATTCGTCAGTTTTACAGGTTCGGAAGTCTCATAATTGTCTCCCATCTTTTCACCTTGAAAATAATAAAAGTTTCCGTCCGAGCTCCCGGCCATGATATCGACAAGGCCGTCCCTGTTATAATCTATGGGAAACGGAAATGCGCGTTGTTCGTACTCCGGATAATCGACAAAATAACTCCCCGCATCTTTTACAACATCTAGGGATATCCATTCCCCGCCGGAGGCTATGTGCCTGCCGGATGAATATGCATTTTCATATTCATCCATGACAAAGCTCAGGTTCCCGCCGGTGCCTTCGTTTAAAAGATAGGTAATCGTCTCATGGCGGCTGAACCAATAATAGGTATTCCTTATTACCGTAAATGACGGTATCTGTAAATTCCTTTCACAGATATCCGCAAAAATCTGTGCGGAATTATTTTCAATTCCGGTTATTTCCTCGTAATGCAACTGCCATGCAATAGAAGGCCTCCCGTAATTGCCAAAAACCCTTCCAACGGAAAACCCATATTTCTCCTTGGATATGAATCCGGCAAATTCACTCCGTAAGAGCTGATTTGAACCGGCCGTAGTATTTGTAAAATATTCCTGCAGATTGTCCACAGCATTCATAGAGAACCCGTTTATATTAAAACGATTGGGCAAAAGAGGATTGGTGAAGAATACATAGCCTTTTCCTACCTTGTTTACGGTATATAGAGCAACTCCGTTCTCTTGCGCCAATATTTCCCCTGCCGCACCTCTGATTCCGTAACCGTAATCATAAGTGGCAAAAAGGTCATAATCGATATAATCCTTATAAATATAATCAAAATCTTTAATTATTTCCTGTACCCCTTTCAGATTATGTCTGGCTTCAGGAAATTCAATCTTTTTAGGTGCACCTTCCAATTTTATAAATTTCTTTGCCCCGATAAAATCCTTATCGAAAAAATCCCAAAATTCATTTTCTAGAAATAAGCCCCCGCCCCGAGCTGTAAATTGAATAAGGGCCTCCTTTATCTGTTCTTTATTCGAAACCTCCTTGATGCTCCGATCCAAATAAACGATGTCATATAAGAAAAAATCCAAATTTTCATTTTCGGCATCTACCGCATCAACGGACATATTTAAAAGCAGAGACTGTTCCAAATGAGAATATGTGTCCTTCCAAGCCGGATCTTCCCCGGCATAAATTACCGCAGCCTTTAAATCGCTCTGAATTGTTGCGCCCGATTGTGGTTTAAGGACAGTTTTTCCTATAATTAAGGCTATTATGCCCAGAACAAATACGGAAATTAAAATTGCCGGGGCCTTCCTTCTGATTTCAATTTTGGGTGTCATATAATTTTACCTCTCTATTTTAGGTCACTTTTTTGTGGGCCCGGGAACCTGCGGTTCGTGGAGACAGGCCCCTTGGCCCGGACCTGCCCTAAGCAATTATTTGCTGTCCACGAAGTAGATCAAAGGCCCTGTTCCTTTGAACCATTTAAACTTATCAACTTATCGTTTTAACAATTCTAAATACGCATTTCCCCTGCTATCAAAATCAAAATAATACCCTGTATAGTCATCCTCTATATACCCATCGATATACACATCAGAAAGTTCATATATTATTTCATCATATAATTCTTCCAAATATTCTTCTATCTCATCCTTATTTAAATAATCTAAGTAATATTTTGGAGCAATAATATACATTTCAATATCCCCATACTTGTCTTCATATAGTTCAATTTCAAAATATATATCCTCATACTCAGAATAATACCTGTTCAAATAATTTTCTAAATCCCGTAAATCACTATATTTTCCATCATCCCACCTGTAATCGGTATCTATAACCACAGTACCATTTGATTTCGTGTAGAAGGACACCAAAGTTTTATTTTTACTGGAACTATCCATTACGGTACCTTCTATGTGAGTGTTTTTGTAGTCATCTAATATATCATCTACGATATTTTGGATATGTTTTTTAATATTTGAATCGGATAATTTGTTCCATTCGTAATAATCGTAATCCAGATCCACATATATATCCATTTCTATATCCTTTTTGTTCTCATATAAATTGATATCAAACTCAATCTTCTTATATGTACCGTGCTGCTTGTTTAAGTATGATTCTAATTCCCTCAAGGTATACTTTTTGTCATCCTTTTTAGCTGCTAATTCCTCCTCTAATTGTTTAACCTTAGCCTGTAACCTTTGAACCTCTATCTGTGCCGCATAAAGCTGTTGCGTTATATAGATTAGGTTATCACCCGGCTTATCATCTAAATCTATCCTGTAATTTATACCATCCCAGCCGACTTCCTTATTAAAGAGATTTGACATGGCCCTTAACGGGACATATGTCCTGCCGTCTACAATAAAAGGCTTATCATCGCCGGTCAAATACACCCGCTGATTGTTTCTGTAAATACTTAACTCCCCAAACCATGCTTTTAAATCCTTAAAATTATCATTTGCAAATGCTACCGCACCCAAAAGCAAGCTGAGTGTTAAGGTAGTAATAATAAATACCGCTATTCTCCTGCTCATTTTTCTTTTCATTTTTTTCCCCCCTGTATATATCGTTAATTTCATTTTAATATATAAGAATTAACAAGTCAAAGTATATCTGCCCCCATGGTTTCTAAGCTCTTCTCAAAGCTTCGACGGGAGGCAATGACGAAGCGGAAATGGCCGGGTATACTCCAAAGAGTAATCCTGAACCCAGCGCAACCAATGCCGCAATACGGATAGCCTCGAAGCTGACCGCCGTCTGAAAACCATGATTGGCAAACATGCTGAGTCCCCATATGCCTACGGCAATACCGGCAATAACACCTATAATGCTGACGTACAATGCTTCCAACAGGAATTGAGCCAACAGGTCAACTTGTTTAGCTCCTAAGGCCCTGCGAACGCCTATCTCCGATGTCCTTTCGGTTACGGCTACAAGCATTATATTCATAATCCCTAAACCGCCCACCAACAATGATACTGCGGCAATTCCCCCTAAAAGCAGTGTCATAATACGATTTGCCTGATCCAGTTCATCTACAAGTTGATTTAGATTTGTGATAGTCATGCCTTCTTCTCTTCCGGATTGTTTAGAATCCTTATCCTTATCATTCCCATCCTGTTCCGGCGCATCAGGTACCATAATAGGCTTCGAAACAACTGCAGATTCCCTTACCTCCGCCGTCCCGCCCTGCATCTCCGGTGTGTCCGGTGACTGTATGGGTGTGACACGGCTGCTATCCAGTTCTTTTTTAAAAATACGCCCTAGTTGGATAGTTGCAAGTTCCGCATCTTCCGCCGAATTTGCCTTTCCCCATATTTCCTCTACGGTCCGTTTTTTATCTATACGCTGGGCCGTTGTATACGGTATTATCACTTTATCGTCTATATTATCAGCCTTATCTTTTCCCTTGGGCTCCAATACCCCCAAAATTCTGTAGCTCTGTCCATTTAATGTGATAGTCTGCCCCACGGGTGTTCTGCCACCGATAAGATTTGCCGCTATATTGTGTCCAAGCACCGCTACATTAGATCTCTGTTCCACATGAAGCTTGCTGAAAAACCGGCCTTCGGCTAAATTATGATCCCTTATAATAAGCAGATTTTCATTGGCCCCTATGATATCAACCTCACTTCTATCCCTTCTCCATCTCATTGTGGTATAAGTCTGAACTATGGGTGTGGCCATCTCGAGCCCTTCAACCCTTTCCACCAACTCTTCCGCCTTCTCCGGTTTAAATTCAAAACTTGTCTGATTGGCTTTTATGGAGATTACATTCGTTCCCAGGCTTTCAAACTGTTCTATAACATTTTGCCTCGCTCCTT
>CAYOGD010000017.1:0-18466 GCA_964403395.1 uncultured Alkaliphilus sp. | reverse complement strand
TTTTTCAATTGATAAAAAAATATGGTCTCAATGTGGAAAATGTTATATTAGAGAATGTGACACATGTGCTCAAAGAAGAAAAGGTAGGCCTCATAAGGGGGATTTCCTGGAGGCTTCAGATGTATAAAGATATAGTAAAATATCTTATGCATTAGATAAACAAGGAGAAATAAGGAGAGAGGGATTTCATGACCCATTTTGGAGGTATTGAATTTAATAGTTTTTTAAATAGCTTGGGATTAGCCCGGGAACCGTCTTATGAATCCTGTCTTATAGAAAAAATACGGTACTTTAAACAGAGCAGAAGATTATCGTTGCAATTAGTAGGGAAACAAATACCTGAACACGGAAAAATAGAAGAGCAGATAGAAAAATATTTTCTTGAACGGTTTAAAATAACCATGGGCTGCGAAATTCGCATAAACAGCGATCAAGAATCCGATTTAAAGGAGAGTGAACCGGATAAGGAAGAACCCTCACCTTTATATGTTTTACCGGATGAAAATTTTTCCGGTAAAATCAGTAAAATTGCTGATGCCGTGCATTCCTCGGGTGATGTTATTATAGAGGGAGAAATATTCGGCATAGAGATAAAAGAGTTGAGAAGTGGAGAAAAACTTGCAATTTTATATATTACTGATCATATAACCTCCATAACGGCAAAAATTTTTAAAAGAAAGAACCAGATGGCTGAATTTGAAGAGATATTTGCTGAGGGAATGGCGATCAGGGCTTGGGGAAATGTAAAATATGATGATTTTAGCAAGGAAAATGTTATCATGTTGACCGATATTGTGCAGATAGATAAGGCGGCAAGGGACGATTTACATGATGAAAAAAGAGTTGAATTACACCTGCATACACAGATGTCCGCTATGGACGGTATATCCACCATAAGTGATTTTATAGAACAAGCGTCAAAATGGGGGCACAGGGCTGTTGCTTTAACCGATCATGGTGTAGTGCAGGCATTTCCGGAAGCGATGAATGCTGCTAAAGAGCATGGAGTTAAGGTGATATACGGTATGGAAGGTTATCTGGTAAATGATGAAGCGATGATTGTGAAGGGGAATGATGCATATTCACTTGATGATGAATTTATAGTCTTTGATATAGAGACTACCGGATTATCGAGCAGAAATGATAAAATTACGGAAATAGGCGCGGTTAAGATAAAAGATGGCGAAATTGTTGATAATTATTCCAGTTTAATAAATCCGGAGAGGGATATACCGGAAAAGATCATAAAGATGACCGGCATTACCGATGAGATGGTCAAGGATAAACCGACTGTAGAAACTATTCTTCCGGAATTTTTAAAATTTATAGGTGATAGGCCTGTAGTTGCTCATAATGCCGATTTTGATATAGCATTTATCAGAGAAAATATGAAAAGGATAGATAAAGCCTTTACGAATACGACAATAGACACTTTAAATTTATCACGTGTACTTTTGCCGGACCTTAAAAGGCATAGATTAAACATTGTTGCAAAAGAACTTAATATACCCCTATTAAGTCATCACAGAGCTGTGGATGATGCCAATGCCACAGCCAGGATATTTATTAAATTTATAGAAATTATGAAAACTATGAACATAATATCCTTAAAAGATATCAACGGTCGATTGGGTACAGAGATTGATATTAAAAAATTAAATACTTATCATATTATTATTCTGGCAAAAAATCAGACAGGTTTGGAGAATTTATATAAAATTGTATCTGAATCGCATTTGAACTATTTTCACAAAAAACCCAGAATACCTAAGAGTTTGCTCAATAAACACAGGGATGGGCTCATATTGAGCACGGCTTGTGAATCGGGCGAGCTATTCCAGGGTATTCTATCAAATAAACCGGACAAACAGATAGAACGTATTGCCGATTATTATGATTATTTGGAAATACAGCCAATAGACAATAATATGTTTTTGATAGAAAAAGGCTTGGTTCAGGATGAGAATGAACTGAAGGAGATCAACAAAAAGATAGTGGAACTAGGTGATAAATTAAAAAAACCTGTCGTAGCTACAGGGGATGTTCATTTTTTAAATCCTGAGGATAGTATTTTTAGGCAAATATTGATGACGGGGCAGGGATTTGCGAATGTTGATAATCAAATGTCGCTGTATTTTAAAACGACGGATGAGATGCTCAAAGAATTTTCATATTTAGGGGAAGAAAAATGCAAAGAGGTGGTCATACGAAATCCGAATAAAATATGCGATGAGATAGAGGATTTAATTCCTATTCCCGATGGGACATTTTCACCTAGGATAGAGGGTTCGGAAGAAGAACTAAAAAGGATGTGTTATGATAGGGCCGAAAAGATCTACGGTGAAGATATGCCGACAATTGTCAAAGATAGACTGGATAAAGAACTGAACTCCATAATCAATAACGGATATGCCGTCATGTATATTATCGCTCATAAATTGGTCGCTAAATCATTAAATGATGGATATTTGGTAGGTTCCCGGGGTTCCGTAGGTTCCTCTCTTGCTGCTACCATGAGCGAGATAACTGAGGTAAATCCCCTGCCTCCACATTATATATGTCCGAAATGCAGATATTCCGACTTTATATCGGATGGGTCCTACGGTTCCGGAATCGATTTACCGGATAAAAGATGCCCTAAATGTGATGAAATACTTATCAAGGATGGGCATGATATACCATTTGAGGTATTTCTCGGTTTCGAAGGAGAGAAGGAGCCTGATATCGATTTAAATTTTGCAAGTGAATATCAGAGTGAGGCTCATAAATATATGGAGGAACTTTTTGGGGAAGGTAAAGTGTTTCGTGCCGGGACCATAGGGACTATAGCAAATAAGACGGCTTATGGATTTGTACGTAAATATATTGAGGAGAAGCAGCTGCATTATAACAAAGCCGAAATAAATAGGCTGGTAAACGGATGCACCGGGGTAAGGAGGACCTCGGGCCAACATCCGGGCGGTATCATGATTGTACCTGATAACTATGACATATATAAGTTTACTCCTATCCAATATCCTGCCAATGATTCCAAATCGGGAGTGATCACAACCCACTTCGATTACAATTCCATCAGTGGCAGGTTGCTAAAACTGGATATATTAGGGCATGATGTTCCTACCATCATAAGGATGCTTGGGGATCTGACCGGTATCGATGTCCAGGGTGTACCCCTTGATGATAAGAATACGATGGACATATTTACAGGCACGGAACCTTTAGGGATATCTTCCGATGAAATAGATTGTGAAGTCGGGACTTTAGGGATACCGGAGTTTGGCACCAAGTTTGTTCGGCAGATATTGACAGATACCAGACCTAGAACTTTTGCCGAATTGGTTCGCATAAGCGGATTGTCACATGGTACGGATGTATGGATCAACAACGCTCAGGGTTTGGTCAGAAACAATATCGCGGAACTGAAGGATGTTATCTCCACCAGAGACGATATAATGAATTATTTGATTTTAAAAGGAATGCCCCCCAGGACATCTTTTACAATTATGGAAAACATACGGAGGGGGAAAGGGTTAACTCCGGAGCACGAGCAGGAGATGAGGGAATGTGAAGTACCCCAATGGTATATAGACTCTTGCAATAAAATCAAATATATGTTTCCAAAGGCCCATGCGGTAGCCTATGTGATGATGTCCTTCAGAATAGCATATTTTAAGGTATATCATCCGAAGGTATTCTATTCCGCTTATTTTACAACAAAAGTGGAAGACTTTGATGCAGATTTTATAATAAAGGGCAAAGAGGCTGTCAGGGCCAGGATTAAAGAATTGAAATCGGCGGGAAATGATGCTACCGCCAAAGAGAAAAATTATTTAACTGTATTGGAAGTGGTATTGGAGATGTATTGCAGGGGGATTGAAATATTACCCGTAGATCTGTATAATTCGGATGCGGATAAATTTATGATAGTTGACGGGAAACTGTTACCGCCCTTGAGGGGTTTGCAGGGAGTTGGGCAAAATGCTGTAAAAAGCATAGTTGAAGCCAGACAGCAAGGAGAATTTATATCATTGGAGGACTTAAGAAATAGAACAAAGATCACAAAAACTGCTATAGAAATATTGATTATTCACGGTTGTATCAAGGATTTACCTGAAACCAATCAACTCTCGTTGTTTTCACTTGCATGATTCTGCCATATGTGCTATACTGTGACAAACGGTATATGATTTTTTAGAAAGAGTGGGGGTTCCCACTCTTTCTATTATATAATGCGGTTATGGTAGTATATAATAGAGAAGGCAAAAGTAATTAAGAAGAAAATATAAAATTTGATATCGGAGGTACGCAATGGCAAAAAATCGAGTCGAAAGGATTGTAGAGGAATTAACAATTCCGATCACAGAAAAAGAAAAGTTTGAATTGGTGGACATAGAATATAAAAAAGAGGGTGCTGATTGGTATTTGAGATTATATATAGATAAACCCGGTGGAATAACGTTGGACGATTGCCAAAAAATAAGTGAACAATTGAGTGACAAGTTGGATGAGGAGGACCCCATAAGAGGAAACTATTTTTTGCAGGTGTCGTCTCCGGGGCTTGAAAGGCCGTTAAAAAAGGAGCGGGATTTTATTCGATGTAAGGGCAAAATAGTGGAAGTTAAATTATATGAAGCGTTAGACGGTAACAAGATTATAGAGGGGGAACTTATCGGGTTAGAAAATAATATAATTAAACTCAATGTTGCAGATGTCGGATTAGTAGAATTGCCAAAGGAAAAAGTCGCTTTAACAAAGCTAGCCATAAAATTTTAGGGAGGTTTATGGGAATGAATGTTGAGTTTACGGAAGCTCTTGAACAGATAGAAAAAGACAAGGGTATTTCCAAAGATCTTTTGATAGAGGCCGTGGAGGCAGCTTTAATTTCGAGCTATAAGAGAAATTTCGGTTCCGCTCAAAATGTGAGGGTTGAAATAGATCGCAATACGGGTGAGGTCAATGTATACAGCAAGAAGATAATAACTGATGATGTGACGGATGAGCTGTTAGAAATTCACATTGAAGATGCAAAGAAATCCGGCATAAATTATAGAATAGGGGATATTTTTGAAGACAAGGTTACACCTGGTAATTTTGGGAGAATTGCCGCTCAAACGGCTAAACAGGTGGTGGTGCAGAGGATCAGAGAGGCTGAACGGGGTATAGTATATGAGGAATTCATCAACAGAGAGTCGGAAATCATCACCGGGGAAGTTTCCAGGGTTTCAAGAGGCAGCGTCTATATCAGTTTAGGAAGGACGGAGGCTATTTTAGGGCCCAGTGAACAGATTCCGAATGAAGAATATAAGCATGGAGACAGGCTGAAATGTTATATAGTAGAGGTTAAGAAAACAACTAAAGGGCCACAGATATTATTATCCAGGACACATCCCGGTTTAGTAAAGCGTCTATTTGAACTTGAGGTACCGGAAATTCACGATGGGGTCGTAGAAATAAAAAGTATTTCAAGGGAGGCAGGATCAAGAACTAAGATAGCTGTAGATTCTAAGGATCCAAATGTAGATTCTGTCGGAGCATGTGTAGGCCCTAAGGGCATAAGAGTACAAGCTATTGTAGATGAGTTGAACGGTGAAAAAATTGATATAATCAAGTACAGTGACGATCCGGAAAAATTTATAGCAAGTTCCTTGAGCCCGGCAAAAGTTGTATCATGCACAGTTGATCCGGAAGAAAAGACGGCGGAGGTGATTGTACCGGATTATCAGCTTTCACTGGCTATCGGGAAAGAAGGGCAAAATGCAAGGCTGGCGGCAAAATTAACGGGATGGAAAATTGATATAAAGAGCGAAAGCCAAATTGATAGTTGATTGGGGTGGTTAAATGAGAGTTAAAAAAGTTCCTTTGAGAAAATGCCTTGGGTGTAACGAGATGAAACCCAAAAAAGAATTACTGAGGGTTACTCATAATTCACAGGGGGTCATAAGTGTGGATATCACCGGTAGAGCACACGGCAGGGGGGCTTACATCTGTAACTCTAAGGTATGTTTTGAAAAGGCAAAAAAGGCAAAGGCCTTTAACAGAGCATTTAAATCTGATGTTCCTGATGAAATATACGAGGATCTCATAAATGAAATCACTAAAGATGAACATATGGATTAAAGATATTTGCCGGAAAGTGCTGTTGGGAGACGTTGATAAGGGTTTTGTTTAGAAATCAATGAAATATCCCGATGAAATTGTAGTAAAGTAATCAATCAGGAGGTGATTCATTTGTCAAAAATAAGGGTGTATCAATTGGCAAAGAAAGCAGGGCTTAGCAGCAAAGAATTGATTAAAAAATTGAATGAATTGTCCATCGAAGTCAGCAGTCATATGAGCACGTTGGACAATGAAAGTGCTAATATAGTTATAGAGTTACTCACTGAGGAAGCAAAGGAAGTAAACACATTGGCCGACGATAAAGATAGAGAATCGGCCGACAGCAAAGGCCAAACAGTAGAAAAGAAAAAAACAGCGGTTATTGGAGGAGACTCTGTGACAAAAACAGATGATAAAGAAGATATAAAGAGCGAGGATAAAGATTATAAATCTCACAAATCTGAGGACCCCGGTAAGGGGACAGAAGAAAAAAATGGACAGGTGGTACAACTGCGTAGCAGGATAACAGTAAAGGAATTGTCGGAGCTCATAAATAAGGGTGTCAGTGAAATAATTAAAGAGTTGTTAGGCTTAGGTGTGATAGCAACGATCAATCAAGAAATAGATTATGACACGGCAAAAATCATAGCTGTGCAATTCGGGCTGAAAGTAGAATTGATAGAAGATGTGGATGATGATATCATAGATGATATTGAAATTATACCTGACAAACCTGAAGATTTAAAACTTAGATCGCCCGTGGTAACTGTTATGGGCCATGTGGACCATGGGAAAACTTCGTTGTTGGATGCAATACGCAACACTAAGGTGACAACCAAAGAAGCAGGAGGTATCACACAACATATAGGGGCTTCGGAAGTGAAAATTAATGATAAAAAGATAGTTTTTTTAGATACACCGGGCCATGAAGCATTTGCATCAATGCGTGCCAGGGGTGCGAAGGTAACGGATATAGCCGTTTTGGTGGTTGCTGCCGATGACGGGGTTATGCCGCAGACGATAGAAGCTATCAATCATTCCAAGGCTGCAGGAGTTCCTATAATTGTAGCTATAAATAAAATAGACAAACCTGCTGCCAATCCCGACAGAGTGAAGCAGGAATTAGCGGAACACGGTCTTGTAATAGAGGATTGGGGCGGAGATGTTATAGCCGTTCCCGTTTCGGCTCTCAATAGAGATAATATAGATACATTATTAGAGATGATTTTGCTGGTTGCAGAAATTGAAGAGTTGACGGCAAATCCGAATCGCAAGGCCTTAGGCGTTGTTATAGAGGCCGAATTGGATGTGGGTAAGGGGTCGGTAGCGACAGTTTTAGTGCAAAACGGGACATTGAAGATTGGGGATTCTGTTGTAATCGGGACTGCATATGGCAAGGTCAGAGCTATGATGAATGATAAAGGGAAGAGGGTAAGGACGGCAGGCCCTTCCACTGCTGTGGAGATTACCGGTCTGTCCGAAGTGCCGGAGGCCGGAGAACAGATGTTTGTAGTAAAAGATGATAGGGTTGCAAAAGCTGTTGTTGAAAACAGGATCAATAAAATCAAGGAAAAACAATTAAAATCCAGCCAGAAAATTTCTCTGGATGTATTATTCAGTCAGATGGAAGAGGGACAGATCAAGGATTTAAATATCATAATAAAAGCGGATGTGCAGGGTTCTGTAGAGGCTATAAAACAGTCATTGGTTAAACTGTCCAGTGATGAGATATCTATAAATTCTATACACAGCGGAGTAGGCGGGATAACGGAAACAGATGTGATGTTGGCAGCTGCATCCAATGCTATAATCATCGGATTCAATGTTCGTCCGACTCCCAGTGCCGGTGCCTTGGCTAAAAAAGAGGGCGTTGATATAAGGGGCTACCGGGTCATTTATAAGGCAATTGAAGACATTGAGGCAGCTATGAAAGGTATGTTGGATCCGGAGTTTGAAGAAGAGGAATTGGGAAAAGCCGAAGTCAGAGCTACATTTAAAGTCCCGGGTGCGGGTATAGTTGCAGGATGTTATGTGATCGATGGTAAAATATTGAATAACGCAGAAGTCAGACTGATCAGAGACGGTATAATAGTCTACGAAGGCTCAATCGGTTCCTTGAGGAGATTCAAAAATGATGTAAAAGAAGTAACTACAGGATATGAATGCGGTATAGGCATAAGTCAATTTAACGACATCAAGGAAGGGGACATTATTGAAGCATACCAAATGAGAGAGATAGAAAGATAAACAGGAACATAAAGCAGAAAGGGATGATGATATGTCATATCCTAGGGAAAAGCGTTTGGCAGAAGAAATAAAGAAAATAGTCAGCAATATAATCAGGGATGAATTGAGAGACCCAAGGGTTTCATCTATGACCAGTATAATAGAGGTAGATTTAACCAGGGATTTAAGATATGTTTATATTTATGTCAGCATATTGGGTGATGACGAGGAAAAAAAGGAAACCATGGAGGGATTGTCGAGGGCCAGTGGCTTTATACGCAGGGAAATAGGAAAAAATATAAAAGCCAGATATACCCCGGAAGTAATATTTAAATTGGATAACTCCATCGAAAGAGGAATTCATATGTATAACATGATCACAAAAGTCAGTAAACAGGAAAAGTCCATTTCCGATAAGGAAAAGTCCGATGAATGAATTGATAAAAATAGCTTCGAATAGTAGTAACATTGCAATTACATCTCATATTAATCCTGATGGTGACAGTATAGGGTCTATACTCGCTTTGTGGCTTGCATTAAAACAGAGGTATAAAAATATAGAGGTTTTTGTCAACGAAAAGCTATCCGACAGGTATGGTTTTTTGCCACAATCAAAACATATCAAAAAATATGAAGATGTTAAAGGAAAAAAATTTGATCTATTTTTTGCATTGGATTGTGGCAATGAAAAAAGACTTGGTGATGGCATAGAAATTATGGAAAAAAGCAAAGTTGTTGTCAATATAGATCATCATATCAGCAACACGAAATTTGGTGACATCAATATTGTAGATATATATTCATCATCTACATGTGAAATGATTTATTCTATTATAAAAGATATGGGCTTGACAGTAGATCAGGAAATTGCTGCATGTATATATACGGGTATAATCACCGACAGCGGTAATTTCATGTACGACAATGTCACGGAAAAAACTCATCTAATAGTTGCTGAATTGATGAGAATCGGTATACCGAAGCAGGACATCATATATAATCTGTACCAAAAAAAGTCTGTAAACAACTTAAAGTTTTTGGGCTATTCTTTAACAAATATGGATATAGAACTTGGGGGCCGTCTGGCAGTCTTTCGGATTTCTTCCGATTTGTTGAAGAAATTTAATATTTCCAATGATGATGCAGAGGGCCTTGTAAATTATGGAAGGGATATAGAAAGCGTCGATATAGCAGTGAGTATAACAGAAGCAAATGATGGTGAAGTTAAGCTCAGTTTCAGATCAAAGCATGATGATGTAGATGTTAGGGCTTTTGCACAGCTGTTTAACGGTGGCGGCCATAAAAAGGCGTCCGGAGCCGTGCTGACTTCTACTTTAGATGAAGCCAAAGATCAAGTTATAGAAAAAGCAAAACAGTTTGTGAGATGGTGATTTTTTTTGAACGGTATCTTAAACATTTTAAAACCGCCGGGTATGACATCCCATGATGTTGTATCCCTTGTTAGAAAAAAAACAAATATTAAAAAAGTAGGGCATACCGGTACGTTAGACCCCAATGCGACAGGCGTTCTACCTATTTGTGTGGGACAAGCCACAAAGATATCACAATATCTTCTTGACAGTAAAAAAAAATACCGGACAGAATTAACTTTAGGTATCGAGACGGATACGGAAGATATATATGGGGCGGTCATAAATAGATCACCCGTTGTATCTACGGAGGAAGAAATTAAAAAAGCCATACTGGGCTTTGTCGGAATCTATAGTCAGGTGCCTCCAATGTATTCGGCGATTAAAATTAAGGGAAGAAAACTTTATAAATTAGCGAGGGAAGGAATAGAGATCGAAAGAAGCCCGAGAGAAGTCACAATTTATAGCATAGATATTATCGAAATCGGAACCAATAAAGTGATGTTCGATGTATTATGCTCCAAGGGCACTTATATACGAACATTGTGCAAAGATATCGGAGATGCACTAAGTTGCGGCGGGACAATGTCATTTTTACTCAGGATAAAATCCGGTGAATTTGATTTGGAAACTACGATAACTATAGAGGATTTACTAAAAACGAGAGATGTTAAAGATCTATTGTTGCCTTTAGATTTTCCTTTAAAACATATGCCCGGAATTGTTGTAGGATCCGCCTCTGTCAAACAAGCATTGAATGGAAATGATATCTATTCCTATCGTTCAATAGATGATGAAAAAATTTTGCCGGAAACAAGGGTGCGTATTTATATTGAAAAAGAATTTATTGGTTTCGGGATTGTAAAATGTGATAATTCCGATAGAAATTATATTAAAGTTTTAAGGCTTTTGCTTAAGAAGGAGTAAACATGGAGATAATTAAACAATATAATCAATTGAATAAAAACGTACAAAGGGGAATTGCATTAGGGAATTTTGACGGGGTCCATATCGGCCATCAAAGGTTAATTAAAACTTTAGTAGAAAAATGCGAATTGAATAATCTGCAATCCTGTATATATACTTTTGCCAATCACACATTGGAAGTCATTACAGGCAAGGAGATACCTCTTCAAATTACAAATATGTGTATGAAACAAAAAATATTTAAATCCTTGGGTATAGAGCTATTATATTTAGAAAGGTTTAACAGGGATCTTATGGCATTAGGCCCTGAAGATTTTGTCAGAGATATCCTGATAGATAAATTGAATTGCAAACTTGTGGCAGTAGGATTTGATTATAGCTTTGGTTATAAAGGTCAGGGAAATTCGGATACTTTAAAAGAGATGGGGGAAAAATATAACTTCGAGGTGTGTGTAATTCAACCTGTAATCCTAGATTCCGAAAAGGTAGGGAGCTCCGTCATCAGAAAACATATCAAAAATGGAAATATAGAAAAAACCAATACCCTCCTGGGAAGACCATATTCAATCTGCAGTAAAGTAGTTCATGGTAAGGGAATAGGAGGAAATAAATTGGGGTATCCCACGGCTAATATTTTAATAAAACCATACTATTTAATACCTAAAGAAGGGATATATGCCACATTTGTAAAAATTGATAATTCAGTATATAAAGGAGCCACCTGTATAGGCACCAGCCCGACCTTTGGTGATTATGATATTGGTATGGAGACCTTTATTATCGGTTTTAATGAAAACATATATGGCAAATCTGTGGAGATACAATTTATAAAAAAAATGAGAGACCAAATCAGGTTTAATGATATAGATAAATTGAAAGATCAGATAAAACGGGATGTAAATGATGTTAATACATATTTACATTTATAACTATATATGTTAAAATAATTAAGAAATTAATGAACCTATTCTCGGTAGAATGATTCACCGACATTTACTTAGAATCAGGGGATAAAAATTAGGAGGTGAAATAATGACACAAAAAAGTAAAAAGACAATCATAGACGCTTTTAAAACCCATGAAAATGATACAGGTTCTCCGGAAGTGCAAATTGCTTTGCTGACGGAAAGGATCAATCATTTAAATGAACATTTAAAGATTCATAAGAAAGATTTTCATTCTCGAAGGGGACTATTAAAGATGGTCGGCAGGAGAAGAAATTTGCTGAACTATCTTATGGATAGAGACATCGAAAGATATAGGGAAGTAATTGCAAGGTTAAAACTAAGAAAATAACAAAGGGCGGGGGATACCCGCTCTATTATTTGATTATTAATCTTAACAGGCCGCAAAGGCTTTTTATTTTATGCCTACCCGAAATTTTTAAAATTTTCGGGTAGAAGACAGATAATACGAAAAGATTTTACAGGTGAAAGGAGGATAATAAATAATGGTTAAGATTTTCCAAAAAGAGATAGGTGGCAGGATATTAGAGGTTGAAATTGGAAAATTGGCAGAACTTTCTGATGGCGCTTGCTTGCTGAGATATGGAGAAACTGTGGTTCTTGTCACTGCATGTGCTTCGAAATTACCGAGAGAAGGCATAGACTTTTTTCCCTTAAGTGTGGATTATGAAGAAAAAATGTATGCTGCAGGAAAGATTCCCGGGGGATTTATCAAAAGAGAAGGTAGGCCCAGCGAGAATGCCATATTGACTTGCAGGCTGATAGACCGTCCAATCAGGCCCCTGTTCCCGGAAGGGTACAGAAATGAGGTGCAGGTGATTGCAACGGTGCTATCGGTAGATTTGGATTGCAGCCCGGATATTGTCGCAATGATAGGTTCATCAGTATCGCTATCCATCTCCAGTATTCCGTTTCAGGGGCCGACGGCTTCTGTAAATATAGGTATGATTGATGGCGAATATATAATCAATCCTACAAGCGAAGAAAGAGAAAATAGTGAGTTGGACCTCATTGTTTCAGGAACAAAGGATGCTGTGATGATGATAGAGGCAGGGGCCAATGAGGTTACAGAGGCCCAGGTTTTAGAAGCAATTTTATTTGCGCATGATGAAATCAGGGATATTGTCTCATTTATAGAAGAAATTGTTGCAGAGGTTGGAAAAGAGAAGCAGGAGATTATCTTACCCGATGTGGATGAAAGTTTAGATATCGAGGTGAGGGAATACGCAACTCCAAGGATAGCCCAGGCAATCAGAACAGTGGAAAAGTTAGAGAGGTCGGAGAGAATAGAATCGGCCGAAAAAGAGGCATTAGAGTATTTTACGGATAAATACGGAGACGATTTGGATATAAAACGGGTCACTTCCTTGTTAGATACAATTTTAAAGGAGGAAACCAGGCATTTAATTATATATGATAAAATAAGGCCCGATGATCGAAAATACGATGAGATCAGATCGATATCCAGTGAAGTGGGTTTATTGCCCAAAACTCATGGCTCCGGTTTGTTTACAAGGGGTCAAACCCAGGTGTTGTCAGTAGTGACCTTAGGTGCAATAGGTGATGTTCAGATTATAGACGGCTTGAGTGAGGAAGAATCAAGAAGATATATGCACCACTATAATTTTCCGCCCTTCAGTACGGGAGAGGTCAGGTTCCTAAGAGGGCCGGGCAGACGAGAAATTGGCCACGGAGCATTGGCCGGAAGGGCATTAGAGCCTATGATACCTTCACAGGACGATTTTCCATATACTATCCGTGTAGTATCCGAGGTTTTATCTTCCAACGGATCCACTTCCCAAGCAAGTGTATGCGGCAGTACACTATCATTGTTGGATGCCGGTGTGCCCATCAAAGACATGGTTGCGGGAATTGCCATGGGATTAGTTAAGGAAGATGATAATATAGCTATTTTATCGGATATACAGGGCATGGAAGACTTTTTAGGGGATATGGATTTTAAAGTTGCCGGAACATCTAAAGGCATAACTGCTATGCAGATGGATATTAAAATAAAGGGTATAGAAAAATCTATATTAGAGAAGGCATTAGAACAAGCGAGGGTCGGCAGATTATATATTTTAGATAAAATGAAAGAGACCATCAGTTCACCGAGGCCGGAACTCTCACCCTATGCTCCCAGGATGTTGATAACCAAGATACATCCGGATAAAATCAGAGAAGTTATCGGGGCAGGCGGAAAGACTATAAATAAAATCATTGAAGATACGGGAGTTAAAATCGATATTGAAAATGACGGTACCATATTTATAGCCGCGTTGACACAGGAGGCGGCAGAAAATGCGCTTAAAGCCATAGACGAGATAATTCGAGACCCTGAGGTAGGGGATGTCTATACAGGAAAGGTTATAAAAATAATGAACTTTGGGGCTTTTGTGGAGATTCTTCCGGGCAAGGAAGGGTTGGTCCATATATCTAATATAGCACATGAGAGAATAAATAAGGTAGAAGATGTATTGGCAGCGGGGGACGAAATTGAGGTAAAGGTGATAGAAATAGACCAGCAGGGGAAGATAGGCTTATCAAGAAAGGCACTTCTGCCTAAAAGAAACAATAAAAAATAGACAGACAGGAAAAGCATAAACCGTTAAGGTTTATGTTTTTTAGTTTTATGAATATTGATTGCATAAGTAATTTTAATCTGAATAGTATATTACAAATATTACAATTAAATGGAGGGTGTATCTATGATAGTTATTATAAACAAGAAGATTGCAATATTTGTAATAGCCGCAATTATTTTAGTTCTGATCACAAGCTTTATTTTCTTGAGGGGGACCAAGGCGAAGGTAGTGAGCAATTATAACATTGTTCCATTAAAACCGATTGATAGGGGAAATGGGGACAGCAACTATATTGCGTTTGCATGTAATGTCGATTGGGGCAATGAGGTATTGCCGGATATACTGGAGACATTGAATAAGGAGGATATAAATATCACCTTTTTTGTCACCGGGAGGTGGGCTGAAAGGTTTCCCGACCTGATGCAGCAAATTGTAGATAATGGGCACGAAATCGGGAGTCATGGATATCAACATCTGGATTATGAAAGGCTGACCTTAGAACAAAATGAGGAGCAGATAAAAAAAGCGGATGAGATACTATCAAAATATACCGAAAATAAAATTGTTTTATTTGCCCCACCGTCCGGTTCTTATAACAATAATACCCTTGTCGCATCCGAGAAATTGGGATACAAAACAATATTGTGGACTATGGATACGATAGATTGGAGGGCCGGGAGCACCAAAGATGTTATTATAGATAGGATATTGAAGAAAGACGATTTTAACGGTGCGATAGTTTTAATGCATCCCATGCCCGAAACTGCGAAAGCCTTGCCGATATTGATCGAAATGATGCGTGAGAAAGGTTTGGAGGTAGGCACCGTCAGCGATGTTTTAAAATAAAAATGTCAAAAGCACTATAAATAATAAAACCCCATGTTAAAATATAATTAAACAGGCAGAAGGGGATATCTTTTTAGTTAAGGCTTGTAGATGGTGTATTTTTTTAATCACTTATATCATAACAGATGTTATCATAAATGATAAATAATATATGTATAAAACTCGGCATATCCAATATAATTACTATAAGTAAAAGAAACAAACTTACATTATGGATATATACAAAACAATATGCTAATAGGAGGGATGAATTATGCGTTTAAGCGCAATTGGCGGTAAAGAAATTGTTAATTTGCATGATGGAAGCAGCCTGGGTCTGATATCGGAATCGGATTTATTGATCAATAAAAGAACGGGGAGAATACATTCCCTTCTAATTCCGGAGAATAAAGGCCTTTTCAATCTTTTTTCCAATAGTTCCTTGATGGAAATTCCATGGGGGTCTATAAAAAAAATAGGGAATGATATGATAATAATTGATTTAGAGGACAGTTATAGATGAGAATATTAGGTATTGGGGAATAGATGGCCTGGATTAGGTAAAAAATAATGACATAGAACAAAATTTTATAAATGAATTTTATAAATTAAAAATGTATAGACATAGGAGTGGAAAAATGGAAAACTATTTTACAAGGGAACAGTATCCACAATTTACGGTGCCTTCTCCCAATCCTCCAAACGAAGATGAAATAGATGATGAGCAGCGATTGGAAAGCATACAGGAATTAGGAATAAATGCATTGCCCGGTTCCGGCGGAAATATTCATACATTAACTATTATAGGGCATATAGAGGGGCATATGATTGCACCTCCGCAAAACAAATCAAGCAAGTATGAACACATCATTCCTCAATTGGTGGCTGTAGAAGAAAGCTCGAATATTGAAGGATTGTTGATAATTTTAAATACTGTCGGCGGGGATGTAGAAGCCGGATTAGCTATTTCCGAATTGATATGCAGCCTGTCTAAACCTAAGGTTACTTTAGTCATAGGAGGCGGCCACAGTATAGGTGTTCCTCTGGCGACCGCAGGAGATTATTCATTTATTGCGCCTACTGCAACTATGACTATACATCCTATAAGAATGAACGGGCTGATAATAGGAATTCCGCAAACTTTCGAATATTTTTTAAAAATGCAGGAGCGAATAGTAAATTTTGTTTTACGCACTTCAAGAATAAATAGAAGTGTTTTTGTACAATTGATGAGGGCTACGGATAAACTCGCAAACGATGTAGGTACAATCTTAATAGGGAAAGAAGCGGTGGAATATGGATTGATCGACGAGGTCGGAGGCTTGGATAAGGCAATGAGCAAATTAAAAGAATTGATAGAAATAAACAAACAGGCCCCCTAAACATACCGGATTTAAATTTAAAGGCCCAATTAAATAGATCATAAAAGCTATTGAGTAATTATTTTTAATAAAAAACTTAATGGCTTTTATTTGTTTTTTCCTAAATTATGCTGTTTTATAAATTTTTTATACTTTTTATATAATATTTGTAGGTTTTAAGATTTTAGTGTAGAATATATTATTAGGCCGGATACTTGTAAAACATGTGCCATGGATCCTCATGTCTTATAAACTAAATTTACTAAAATTCTGTGGAGTTGATAAATAATGAACAAAAACCGCAATAAAAAACAAAATAGAGGTTTAAAATCATTGAGAGAAGGATTTACTAATGAGGCATACGGTATTTTTATTATTGCACTTGGGTTGGTCCTGCTCGTAAGTATACAGGGAAACAGTGCGGGAAGGGTTGGAAACTTAATAAAGCTTACTTTTAACGGATTATTTTCCAATGCGGCATTTATATTGCCCTACTTAACAATTTTATGCGGTGTGTTTGTCTTTGTCAATAGGCCGGTAGCAAGAGAAACTGAAACTATATTGTTTTGTACATTGATATTTATTTCTATTACAATATTTAAATCACTCGGTTCTATCAAAATTATAGACAGCGTTACATTTTCCGGTACCGGTGATTGGTTAAAACAGATTTTTCAATTGGGCACGGAAGGTATCGGGGGTGGAGTTATCGGTGTCTGTATAACTAAACTATTAGTTAATCTGTTCGGGGTTGCCGCTACTTATATAATAGTTTCCGCCTTTACGCTTATAATACTGATTTTATATACAAAAATATCGCTGCTTGAGACATCGGTGATGTTGAAGAAAAGAGCCTCAACAATTTCGGATTCGATAAAAAGATTTGCTTTAATTCCGGTCAAAGATGGTACTGAAAAAGATAAAAAATCCAGAAAGGGAAATGCTGATATATCTTTGGATATGGAAAGCAATAATAATTCGGAAGAACCTATAGAAGAAAAAATTAAAATATTGGACTTTACTACAATGGATCCGAACGATCCTTTGAATGATAAAAAGATTCACGATAATAATGATATAAAACAGGAATCTCTGGATAAGATAGGTAATGAGCCCACTGATGCCCATGATATAGTTGATTATAATCAGGGCGACCTGATTTTAAACTATCAGTTGCCCAGCATTGAACTTCTCAATGAAGTGGTTTCACAGCCCAGCAAGGAAGATAAAAGGAAGATCATATCAAAAGCCAAAATATTAGAAGACACATTATATAATTTTGGTGTGGAAGCCAAAGTTGTACAGGTACATAGGGGGCCTACAATTACGAGATATGAACTGCAACCCAGCGCAGGGGTTAAAGTGAGCAAGATAGTTAATTTGAGTGATGACATCGCTTTAAATTTGGCTGCACATGCTATCAGAATTGAAGCACCCATACCGGGAAAAGCTGCCCTGGGCATAGAGATACCTAATGAAAATATTTCTACCGTTGTCCTTAAGGAAGTATTGGACAGCCCTAATTATAAAAATTCTCTCTTAAATTTGCCATTTGCCTTAGGTAAGGATGTTTCCGGCACATCTATAGTTACAGACATATCTAAAATGCCGCACTTATTGATTGCCGGGGCTACGGGGTCCGGAAAGAGTGTCTGTATAAATGCCCTTATATTGAGTATTTTATACAATTCGGGGCCGGATAAGGTGAGATTGCTCTTGATAGATCCTAAGGTTGTGGAACTCAGCCAATACAATGGAATTCCTCATCTGCTCATACCGGTTGTAACTGACCCCAAAAAGGCAACAAATGCCCTCAATTGGGCCGTAGAAGAGATGTCAAAAAGATATAAAATGTTTGCAAAAAATAGCGTCCGTGATATTGACGGATATAATAAAAAGTTTGAAGATAATAAAATACCGTATATAGTTATTATTATCGATGAGTTATCTGATTTAATGATGGTGGCACCAAATGATGTGGAAGATGCAATATGCCGGCTGGCCCAAGTGGCACGGGCTGCGGGGCTGCATTTAATAATAGCAACTCAGAGGCCTTCGGTAGATGTAATTACGGGAGTTATTAAGGCGAATATACCTTCAAGGATTGCTTT
>CAYOGD010000016.1:0-18717 GCA_964403395.1 uncultured Alkaliphilus sp. | reverse complement strand
TAGCTATTAAATAGACCTCTTCATCATTGGTCAGCGGCGGAGGCAAAGCTTCGCTGCCCCTTATATAGTACAAACTTTTTTCATCATAGATTTTCAATTTTTTTAAGATTTTAATCAAATAATACCGGTAGATCAATCTAATTTTTCTGATAATTCTATCCAATTTAGATACCCTCCTGTTCCAATTTCATTTAAGCGAAATATGATATATCCTGCAAAACCCCGAATAGCCCTCATTGCACTATTAAAAAACACAGCTCCCTGTTCCCTTACACAATATCCGGATGCAATAACGCCCTATAATCGCCTGTTTTAGAAAGACTTTTATTATAAATAGCGATAATTATTTCCTTGATATCCTTGCAGTATTTATCATTATAAACTAACACATTGTCCGGCTTAAAGCCAATCAACATTCCATTTTCCGTGCCTAAAGCCTGATAAGGTATTATTCTAAATCTGGTTACCCAACTGCTGCCACTTAATTGAGCAATTATTTGATCAAAATTAAATATTTGATTGCTCAATAAAATATCTCTTACCTCAATCGGTAAAATATTTTTTATTGCACTATATTCTACAATTATTACGGGATATTTGCTGATAGGGTCCGTTAATGAATTCCCCGTATCTACTATGCCTTTCAAGTTTGTCTTTTTATCATTGATCTCTATACTGATATCCATAAGTATTTTTTCTTTTGATAACCGTTCCTGAATATAGCCCCAACAGAATTGAATTAAAACATACACTACACCGCAAGAAATAAATATATTTTTAATCGAAATATTAGTTATATAAAAAATTCCATTGCTTATAATGCCATTAAAACTGCTAAAATAAAATAATGCAAAACCTGCCCCGCCGAGCACCAAGGTTACTAAATAAAATACGCCCATGAGCCTGAAAAAATCCCTAAAACGATAAGGTGTGAAACATATGATAATGATCAGCATAGAACATGCAATTTTCATCAGAATAGAAAATAAAAAATGTAATGATGGAAAAAAAATAATAAATGCATATAGGGCTCCCAGGGAAGATGCCAAAATAAATTTTATGCGCTTGGACTTAAATTTTGCAACCCTGCTTGTTAAGGACAATATAAAATAATTCATAATGAAATTTTCCAAAAATACATATTCGGCATATATAATCATGTTCCCACCCCCACAGGGACATAGCATTATTACTATACAGATATTCATCCTTTTCTAAGTTTATGTATATTATATAAGATTGTGTAATATTTTTTTGTCATTACCTGTAGTCGAAACCATATATTTTATTACAATTTGCAATGAAAAATGTTGATGTTGTTTACAAAAAAATAAATGCCACCCTGAGTGGCAATAAAACAACCTAAAATTATGCTGCTCCATTCTATCTTATGACAACAGCACAATTTTAGGATTCTTCGATACACTCAAAATGACATAATGTGTATTATTGAACTAAATATCCAATTAAATTATCAGTTCCTCTTTCTTCTTAAAAAAATGGGTATATCAAGTTCTCCACTTCCGACATTTTCCCCATCCTGCTGGGCCGTAACAGCAACTTCCCTTGTATCTGCTCTTGCAAACATATTTTGACCATCAGCATCTACCATCTGTATCACATCTTTTTCAAAACCGGTAGCTATTACAGTGATACTGATTTCATCCTTTAGTTCTTCATCGATCACTGAACCAAAGATAATATTAGCATCCTGATCCGCAGCCTCTACCACCAATTCTGCGGCTTCGTTCACTTCAAATAAGCCTAAATTAGTTCCTCCTGTAATATTCAGCAATACGCCCTTGGCACCTAAAATAGATGTTTCTAATAATGGACTGTGAATGGCTTGTTTTGCCGCCTCGGCAGCACGATTTTCTCCGCTCGCCCTTCCTATTCCCATGTGAGCCAAACCCTGCTCCAACATTATTGTTTTTACATCCGCAAAATCTAAATTAACTAATCCCGGCACCGCTATCAGATCCGAGATACCCTGAACCCCCTGTTTTAGCACATCATCCGCTATTCTAAAGGCTTCCAACATAGTTGTTTTCTTTTCAATCACTTGAAGTAACCTGTCATTGGGAATAGTAACTAGAGTATCCACTCGGCCTTTTAACTCCTCTATCCCCTGTTCCGCATAGACCATTCTTCTTTTACCTTCAAATGTAAACGGCTTTGTTACTACGCCAACAGTAAGAATTCCTAACTCTTTGGCAATTTCAGCGATGATGGGAGCCGCCCCTGTGCCGGTTCCCCCACCCATACCGGCAGTTATAAATACCATATCCGCCCCTTGAAGCAACTGGGCTATATCCTCCCTACTTTCCTCGGCCGCTTTTTTACCTATTTCGGGGTTTGCGCCCGCGCCTAAGCCCCTTGTAAGTTTTTCACCGACCTGTAGTTTATGTTCGGCTTTAGAAGTAAACAAAACCTGTCTGTCCGTATTTATAGAGATAAATTCAACACCCTTCAAACCTGCATCTATCATACGATTTACAGCATTATTACCTCCACCACCAATACCAATAACCTTAATATTAGCAAACGGTTCCATATTCATATCGAATTCCAACACGATAATACCCCTTTCTCTTATTATGTAGATAAGCTCTTATTCGTTATTTAAACTGCAATATAATCTATAATTATTTCTAATAGATATAAAATCAATCTTAATTTCATTATTTTATTATACAGCATTTTGCCCTAAATAATATTTAAATTATTTTATAAACTATAGGATTAATTCAACAAAAATTATAAATTCCCTTTTTTTTTATACATAATAATCAAAAAATTTATTGTTGATGATTGACAAGCACGAATACAGACTAGGTTCTATTATTTTTTCTCACATAACCCCCTATTGTTTTATTTAGTTGCCATTCGCGAACGAAATTTATTCAATAGAAGCCTGCGTATGCTGGCAAAGTTTTGAAAAAGCCTGCCTCCAAAAGCAAATATCGCCGCATAATACAATGGCACACCCAAACGATCTCCTATATATGCTAAGAACCCGGCCAAAATGGCATTAGTAAAAAATCCGGATACAAATATTTCGGTATTGAATTTATCCTCAAGCATGGAACGCACAGCCCCGAAAACAGAATCCAGAGACGCCAATATGGCAACGGATATATAGAGAGCATATTTAGCGGGATAAGTTATATCTAATCTCAATCCCAAAAAAATTCCTATCAGCAGCCCTATTATAGCAATAATCATTTTATTCACCTTCCTTTGGTGTTAAGTACTCCCAACTAATATCATTACTAAATTTTAAAATCTCTATATTTTCATACACCGATACTTCCAATCCTAAACCATATACCTCCTTGAGGAGAGATGCATATGATTCCGGCGATTTAATCACTGCACTCAATGTATTTGGATCACCAATGGCTTTAATTATAAAAGGTTGTCCATAGGTATGATTATTGATTGTAATAGTAGCGCCTGCACATTGGATCTCTGATGTACTCATTATTCTCTGACCGTTAATGGATATAGCCTCGGCGCCGGCAGTTTTAAAATCATTTACAATGATGAGAACATCTAAGTCGTGTACAATAACATTGTTCGGATCTTCCCATTCATACAATTCTCTGTCACTGTCGCTGAGCCATACAATAACACCGGGCCCCTCCAGGTCTACAAAACCGCTTATCGTTTTAAACTGGTCATGTTCTTTTGCTAAAACATCCTTGATACTCCCGCCCTCGCTCACAGCTGTTTCATATTCTAAAAGTTTATTTTTACTGGATACTATAAGTTCGGAAATATTATTCAATTCTTCTTTTTCTTTTTTTATCAGATTTTGTAAATCCGCTATAGTTCTTAAACTTACAAAACTATAATCCTCCTGTACATTTTTTGTTTGAATAGCTATAAAAAATCCAAGAATGATACACAGAAAAATAATAATAACCTTATTCAGTTGTATTTTCATAATTACACCCCTGCTTCATTTCTCTAAGAGACAATATCCGAAGGTTTTGCATACCTGAAATTTATTGTTTTATTATATCGCGGTATCACTATATTATTTTCCTTTTTTATGGTTACTTGAAGATTATACATCTCACGCATCTCTTGAACGATACCGAACCGTATGTTGAGAGCCGCTTCTAACGATTCGGGATTCCCCACCGCTTTTATGATAAAAGGCGGAATCGTCGGCACGGAATTGATCAACACAGAGTTTGAGGTATAATAAATTTCGGTTGCTGAAGTATATCTCTGGTCATTGATTGAAATTGCTTCCGCACCTGCCCCGTTTAATTTATTGACAATACCTAAAAGCAAATCATAATTATACATGATGAAACTTTCATTACTCTGCCCGGGATATTCCTGTATCGGATCATCTATTGTGATTATAATTCCGGGGCCTCCAACAGTTTTATAACCGGATATTATCTGATACCTCTCTAAATCCTTACTCAAATTTTTAATAATAAAACTTTCGTCAGCTTCGGATATTTCATATTCTTTTAATCTTATTTCCCATTCGGTCAATTCTTCCATCAGGGCTGTTTTTTCTGTTCTTAATTCCTTTAATTCCAACGCTAACTGTTGCGCTTTTTGTGTGGATAGAAGCCCACCGGTATTTCCCCTTACAGTCTTAAATTGTAACGATATAATAAAACCTAAAATGGCACAAAGAACACCTAAAGCAATCTTACCTTTTAAATCTTTCATAAACTAATCCTCCCATATGTCCTTACCCTTTACGGAAATATAACCTTCATACCTCATATCAATTATAACATTTTTAATATTTTGAGTGTAAAGATTTATGAGTATTTCATCCAAAGCTACCATAAGATAAGCAGGGTTTTCCGCTTCTCCCAATAACACTTCCGACCCATCAAAAGTTATTATACGTATATTATTTTTTTCGCTTATATTAATTTCAGAAATCATATCATATACCGTAGTCATATTTATTGCCTTAAGCAAATCCATAACGAGACCCAAATCATCGTCGTTAGTGGCTTGAACCCTTTCGCCCACCTTAAAGTTTTTGAAATTTATACCCGTAATTAATATGTTTTCATTAGCCATATAACTATCGGATGCCTTTAAAACTATGCTTTCCTGATCTATGTATATATAGGACCCCATATACAATATTATGGCATACTCCTCCCGTTCCTCCATTTGTATCATAATGGTATCGGGCAGTTTCCTATATACCTTTACCTCCTTGATGTAGGGATGGGATATTATATTCTGTTTTATTTCTTTTAGATTATATTTAAATATATTTCTATCGATAACTAAATTAGAAATATTAACAATTTCGTCCTCGGTTACATTCGAATTACCTTCCAATACTATGTTTTTTAAATTCATTAAATCCGACTGCAATAAATAATACATACACCAAAATATAAACATCAATACGAATAATAAACTTAAGATTCCTGTTTTTATTTTGCGCGCCTGCCCTCGCCGGCTTTTAACATAATTTTTCTCTTTTATCCCCACTGTTTTCCCCTACCTTTACGGCCTGTCCACATATTAGTTTTATTGAGAGCGGCCGGTAGCCGCATCTAATATATTTACATATACTATCTAATTATATCCGCACCTAGCTCGTTTAAAACATCATTTATATTTTCATATCCCCGATCTATGTGCTTTATATTTTCAATAATAGTTTTGCCTTCCGCTGCCAACCCCGCTAATACTAAAGATGCCCCTCCCCTCAGGTCCTGTGCGATTACTGTGGCACCGCTTAATTTTCGAACCCCTTTAACAACAGCTATTCTTCCATCAATCTTTATATTAGCCCCCATCCGTATCAACTCATTTACATGTTTATAACGATTTTCAAATATATTTTCCGTAAATATCGTTGTACCGTCACTCAATGACATCAAGGCCATCATTTGTGCCTGCATATCCGTAGGATAACCCGGATAAGGTAAGGTTCTGATGGATTCTATAGCTTTAATTTTCCTGGGTGCTATGAGCCTTAAACTATTATTGTAAATCTGTATCATGCATCCGCATTCCCTGAGTTTATATAATACAGACTGTAAATATTCATGTACAATATTTTTTAACACTATCTCTCCCTTAGTTATTGCTGCAGCCACCAAGTATGTACCCGCTACAATTCTGTCGGGTATTATATGATGCTCAACATCATGTAATTTCCCTACTCCTTTGATATAAACAGTGGCAGTTCCGGCACCCGAAATTTTAGCGCCCATAGCATTTAAAAAATTTTCCAAATCTATAATTTCCGGTTCTCTTGCGGCGTTTCTGATAACAGTTACTCCTTTTGCAAGCACTGCTGCCAACATGATATTTTCCGTAGCACCGACACTTGGAAAGTCTAATTGAATATCGCAGCCTTGTAACTGTTTAGCTTCACAGATTAAAAAACCATGCTCCTCATTGATTGTCGCTCCCATCTCTCTCAAGGATTTTAAATGCAAATCTATAGGCCTGATTCCAATTTCACAACCACCGGGATAACTTGCCTTCACTTTACCATACCTTGACAACATGGCTCCTAAAAAAACAATTGACGATCTCATTTCTCTTACCAGTTCCTCGGGTATTTCATAATTTATCAATTGTTTAGAATCTACAATAATAGTCTCTTTTTCTCTTTTTACCGAACAGCCCAAGGATACAAGTATTTTTTCCATAATATCTACATCTAATAATTTCGGTATATCATGTACAATATTGATACCACCATTTAATACGGTGGCGGCTAAAATTGGTAATACAGAGTTTTTTGCTCCACCTATTCTGGTTTCCCCATAAATCCTATTTCCACCATTAATAATGAGCCTACTCACTATTACCCCACCTCCAGAGCTAATAAATACTCATTTAAATTGCACAATATGCATTAAAGACAAATATATAAACATAATATGCAAAAGATCCGAAGGTGTGCCAGTCCTATTGATACAGTCCGCCGCCTTTACGCGGCACATTGATATTATTTTTTTATAAATTTAATAGTTTATCTATCTCATTATATATACGGTCAGCCGCATCAATGATTGCTCCTTTCTTACTTGCGATTCCCATAGATTTTAAAATTTCTCCATCATCCAATATTTCTTCAATTTTTTTATTTAATATCTCTCCGTCCAATTCATCTTCATTGATAACAAATGCCGCCCCTTTTTCCGCCATAGCATTCGCATTATACTGTTGATGGTCTTCCGCCGTATATGCTTTAGGAATAAGTATGGCAGGCTTACCAACGGCGGTAACCTCCGCTATAGTGATAGCGCCCGCACTGCATACAATCAGATCGCAAGCTTTCAAAGCATAGGGCATATCATCGATATAGGATACTATCTTGTGATTTTTTAATGAATCTTGTCTTTCCACACTTTTTATAGTTTGTTCATATAATCTTTTGCCCGTGACCAATATAAGCCTAAATTTCAGGGGATTATATTTATTTAATATATGTATTACCGCATCATTTATTTTAAGGGCTCCGCCACTACCGCCTACAACAAGCACCAAAGGTATATCCGAATTTATATTATACCTCGCTTTTGCCTCCTTTTCCGTGACATTAAAAAAATCTGACCTTATGGGATTCCCCGTCAGCACCAGCTTGTTTTTATTTTTAAAATATTTTTCGGCTTCTTGAAAACTGAGTGCAATTTTATCAACATATCTGTCTAGAATACGGTTGGTAAGCCCCGGGAATACATTTTGTTCATGTATGATCGTTTTGATCTTGAGTTTAGATGCCGCATAGACAACAGGCCCACATACAAATCCCCCGGTGCCTACAACTATATGAGGTTTAAAATCCTTTATTATTTTTCTTGCTTCAAATATTCCTTTGAAAAGCATTGCCACACTCTTTATATTATGTAAAGAAAATTTCCTTTTTAAATAATTTACGGTGATAAATTTTATCGTATAACCTTCTCTGGGCACTATATTGCTTTCCATTCCTCCTGCCGTACCTATAAATAATATATCTGCATCAGGATATTTTTCTTTAACTTTATTAGCAATAGATATGGCAGGATAAATATGCCCACCCGTACCACCGCCGCTTAAAATAATTTTCATATATTCAACTCCTATCCAAACTTATATGTTTAGATATGTTTAACAATATCCCTATGGAAGCCATAAAAACAACCAAGGAGCTCCCGCCATAGCTTATAAAGGGAAGCCCCATACCCGTAACAGGCATGGATGACGTTGCAACCGCAATATTTATGACAACCTGTATAGCTATCATGGTGACAATGCCTGTAGCCATAATACATCCCTGTATATCCGGTGCATTAATGGCAATCCTCACTCCCCGCCATATCAAAATAACAAATAAAATAATAACAATCGTTCCCCCGATAAAACCCATTTCTTCACCTATGATAGCAAATATAAAATCATTCTGCGGCTCCGGTAAATAAAAATGTTTTTGAACGCTCCTTCCAAGGCCCCTTCCAAAAATGCCTCCTGAACCTAAAGCTAACAGTGACTGTATAACCTGATACCCTTTATCCGACGGGTCCTGCCAAGGATCCAAAAAGGTCGTAATCCTATTGGCTTTATAATCTTTTCCGGTGAGAAAGATAAAGGTCAGCATCCCGGTTAATCCGAGCAAACCGGTTGTTGCCAAAGTTATAAAATGTGAGAGTTTCATGCCACCCACAAACACCATTGCAAAGATCATAACAACTAATACAAAGGCAGTACTGAAATCTGGTTGTTCAAAAATTAGACCAAAATATAAAACCATGATCAATAGATAGGGTAAAAAGCCCTGTACAAAACTCTGCATTTTTTCCTTTTTCCGACTGATACTGGTAGATATAAATATTATCGCTGCCAATTTTGCGACATCCGAAGGCATAAAGGTGAGCGTTTTTCCCGCGCCAAGCCACCGTGTTGCATTGTTTCTTTCAATACCCAGGGGGGTTAATACCAAAATTAATAGTATTATACTCAATATAAAAATAAAATTTGCATATTTAGTCCAATGCCAATAATTTATTCTCGAGAAAAATATCATAGCAAAGGTTCCCACCGCTGCCCATATAAGTACTCGTTTGAGATAATAATAACCATCATTCATCTTTACGAGCGTATAGGAGTAACTCGAACTGAATACCATTATAATCCCGATAATAACCAGCACTCCTACCGAAAGAAGCAATATATAATCTTGGGGCTGCTTTCTTGCCATAAGCCTACCTCCTCAACTTTGCAACTATATCTTTAAAATGTTCGCCTCTCAATTCAAAGCTTTTATACATATCCCAACTGGCGCATGCAGGGGAAAGCAATATAGTGTCTCCGGCGGAAGACATCTTATAGGCATTGTCAACAGCCTCTTCCAAATCATTGACTTCAGTTATAAAATTAAAATTTAATTTGCCGGCTGTCTCTAAAAGTTTTTGTGCCGTCTCCCCATATACAAACATATGCTTTACTTTTCCGTTAAAAGCATTTATCAAATCTTCAAATCCTGTTCCTTTGTCCAATCCTCCCGCTAATAATAAAATAGGTGCATCTATCGCCTCTATTGCTTTAATGGCAGCATCAACATTAGTAGCTTTGGAATCATTAACAAATTTCACTCCATTGATCATATCAACAGCCTCGACACGGTGGGGCACACCCCTGAAAGTCTTCAGAGTATGTATGATAGGTTCCATATCTACATCCATTGCAATGGAAATAGAGATAGCAGCTAAAGCATTTTCTAAATTATGTTTGCCGGGAATATATATATCGTCTATAGAAATAATTTCTTTTTTATCTCCATCACTTGCAAACACTACCTTATCATCTATTACAAAAACCCCTCGTTCCAGATGCTCTTTTCTACTGAAATAAATTTTAGCCGCCCTCAATTTTTTTGTAATCTCTCGTACCCTTAGATCATCATAGTTTATTATCACGGAGTCCTTTTCAGTTTGGTTTTTAAATAAATTAAGTTTCGCTGTTTCATAATTAGCCATGGTTCTATGACGATTTAAATGATCCTGAGTTAGATTAAGAAATGCTGCAACCTGTGGATGAAAATCAACTATACTCTCCAATTGAAAACTGCTGACTTCTATTACAACTATATCATCTTCTTTTGTTTCCAAAGCCTTACATATAAAAGCTATACCGATATTACCAACTATATGTGTATTTTTTCCGGCGTTTTTAAAAATTTCTCCAACCAAAGCAGTTGTAGTAGTTTTACCGTTTGTTCCCGTAATGGCTATAATATGCCCTTTTGATAATCTATATGCCAGTTCTATTTCTCCAATAATTTCTATACCCCTATTTTTTATTTCCTGTATGAAGGGTATTTCAAGAGGTACCCCCGGTGAAACTACCATCAAATCTATATGCCCTAATGAATCTATAGTCTGCGGATGTTTTCCCAATACATAATCCACATTTAAATTTGACAACTTATCTATACTGTCCCTCAGGTTTTTCTCCTCTTTTAGGTCATTTACAATTACACTGGCCCCTAAGTCGCATAAAACCTTTACTAAGGGTACACCGGTAACAGCCAATCCGACAACCAGCACCCTTTTATTCTTTAGATTCATTGATACACCAACTTTCCTAATTTAAAGCTAATATTCCCACCAAACATAAAATAACGGTGACTACCCAAAATACAACTACCACTTTGGTTTCTGCCCATCCGCTGAGCTCGTAATGATGATGGAGGGGACTCATTTTAAATATACGTTTTTTAGTTAACTTATATGAAATCACCTGTAAAATAACCGATACGGATTCCACAAAGTAAATCCCTCCGACTATCGGTATGATCAAAGAAACATTCATAAGTACAGCAACCGCTGAAATTGCTCCGCCTAATGAAAGGGATCCGGTATCGCCCATGAACACCTGCGCCGGATGGGAATTATACCTCAAAAACCCCAGACATGCTCCTGCCACCGCAGCGGAAAAAACAGCCAAACTGGTATATCCCCAATTCATAGCCAATAGCGCAAAAAATGCAGCAATGATAAGGGTTACCCCGGAGGCTAAACCATCAAGGCCATCGGTCAGATTTACGCTGTTTACAGTCGCTACCACAACAAATGCCACAAAGGGTACATATAAAATTCCCAGATCAAGATACTGGGGTATATTGATAGACCCGATAGAAATACTGCCCTGTACAAAGGGTACTATTACCTTGGTCCCCATAACAGAAACATTAGATTGATATGCCGCTAAAAAAACTGCCACAATCGTTTGTAAGCCTAATTTTTGATATGCTCTCAATCCTAAGGATCTCTTTAATACCACCTTTATAAAATCATCAATAAATCCAATCAGCCCAAAGATCAAGGTGGCCCCTAATGCGACTATCAAATCTCTATTGATCAACCCGGAAGTAAGGGAAGTGATTGTTATTGATATAATCAATATGATACCCCCGATGGTAGGTGTGCCGGTTTTTTGCAAATGGCTTTTAGGTCCGTCCTCCCTTATAGTTTGACCTACTTTAAGTCTTTTTAAAAAAGGAATTATCAATGGTCCTAAAATCAATGTGATAAAAAAACCTATGATAATTGTATATATTATCTGCCTACTTTCTAATGTCATTTAATTAGCTCCCCCTCTTGTAAAAAACTTACGATTTCCTCCATAATCATGCCCCTAGAACCCTTTATCAAAACAGCATCATTCTCCTCCGCCTTCTGCCTCAATATATCAATAGCATTCTCATTGGTAGAAACCGCAAATATATTCTCTTTTTTGAATCCTTTTTTTTCTGCCTCCGAAGATATCCAATATGCCATCTCTCCTACGGTGATCAGTAAATCAATTTTTTTATCAGCCAAGTACCCTCCCACTTCTCTGTGGCCCCTTTCGGCAAAATTGCCCAATTCAAACATATTACCCAATACTGCAATTTTCCTGCCGGCTTCTATACTTTCCAAGACATCTATGGCAGCTTTCATAGAGTCGGGACTGGCATTATATGTATCATCGATAATTTTTATGTTATTCTTATTTATTACCTCTAATCTCATTTCGGATACCTCAAAATTGTTTAATCCATTTTGTATTTCCTCCGGGGTCATGCCATACCTGGTAGCGATCCATATTGCCGCTAATCCACTATATATATTATGCAGACCAAGCTGTTTTATTTTAAACTGCACAGGTTTACCTCCCATATCCATGGTAAAACTGCTCCCCCCTGCTCCTAAATTTTTAACATCTATGGGGTGAAAATCATTGTGGGGAGATAAACCATAAAAAATAATATTATAGCCCTTGTCTTTTCTGTCTATATTTTTTAGATATTCATCATCTCCATTAACTAATAGATAATCTCCCTCTTTTAAATTAGCCGTGATCTCCATCTTTGCTTTCATAATGTTTTCTTTACCGCCAAAATATTTGATATGAGAAATCCCTATATTTGTTATTATAGCAATATCAGGATGTACAACATTTACTAAATTTAATATTTCCCCATAGGAGGACATGCCCATCTCCAACACAGAAATATCATGATGTGGCTCTAAATTAAATAATGTGATGGGTAGCCCGATTTCATTATTGAGATTACCGATATTTTTATGAACATTATATTTTCCGGACAAAACCCCCGCTATCAAATCCTTAGCAGTTGTCTTTCCCACACTCCCCGTAACTCCTATAAATGGAATATCAAACAAATTTTTATAATAACGGGCTATTTGAGTTAGCGCCTCTAAAGTATCCTTTACTCGTATAATATTTACCCCGGCTGCATGGATTATATTTTCCATCCTGTCCTCTTGCACTAATATAGCACTAGCCCCTTTTTTTATGGCCTCCCCGATAAATATATGGCCATCAAAATTTTCACCTATCAAAGGGATAAAAAGGTTACCCTTTTTAAGGGTACGGGTGTCGGTGGATATTTCATTAACCGTCTCTATATCACTCCTATTGATTATAACCCCGTTACATGCCTTTGCAATAGCGATTATATTCTGCTCAATCATATCGGTCTTTCCTCCCTAGCTACCTGTAATGCTATTTTATAATCATCAAAAGGTAGTATCTTATTGCCTATAATCTGTGTCGCTTCATGACCTTTGCCTGCAATAATAATTATATCATTATCGGCAGCCATTTTGATAGCATATTGTATAGCAGCTTTTCTATCTTCAATCATATTATATTTATCGGTTACCTTTAATACACCTTTTTCTATCATCTTCATTATGCTCAACGGTTCCTCCGTCCTTGGATTATCAGAAGTCACGATAGTGTAATCGCTAAATCTACCGGATATTTCACCCATTATAGCCCTTTTATTTTTATCCCTGTCCCCGCCGCAACCGAAAACCGTTATTATTCGATTTTTTGCAAACATTTTGGCCGATCTAAGCACATTTTCAAGTGCATCCGGCGTATGAGCATAATCAACTATTATTACAAAGTCCTTTATTTCCTTAATAACCTCAAAACGTCCGGGTATACTTTCCATATTGTTTAATGCCCTGCCTATTTTGTCTATATCGATACCCAAACCGTAACAGATTGCTGCCGCTGCCAGCACATTATAGACAGTAAACATACCCGGTATTTTAACATCAACATATACCATGCCCTCCGGCATGTTGATATTAAAATGTACCCCCTTAATGTCCATATCTATATCAGTAGCATATATATCCGCCTTTTCCTTGACACCAAATGTCAATAAAGGTGTTTCGATATCTTTAATCTGTTCCATTATAATCTTTCCATGAAAATCGTCAATATTGATGATATTATATAAAGTTGTTTTATAAAACAACTTTTTCTTTGCATCTCTATAATTTTCCATATTAATATGAAAATCCAAGTGTTCCGGACTTAAGTTAGTAAATAAACCGATGCTGTATGTACAGTCGTCTACCCTCCCTAATTCTAAAGCATGGGAAGAGACCTCCATAACACACGTATCTATGGAATGTCGTAACATCTGCGAGAATATCCTCTGCAAATCCAGCGATTCCGGCGTAGTTCGTATGGCCTCAATTTTTATATCTCCAATCCAGTTGGAGATTGTACCGATAAGGCCAATTTTTTTGCCGCAAAATTCAAAAATATTTTTTACCATGTACGTGATAGAAGTCTTACCATTTGTTCCCGTTACACCTATTAAACGCAATTTTTTTGTAGGTTCATCATAAAAATAATTTGCAATTGAAGACATTGTTCTTCTTGCATTTTCAACTTGAATCACAGTTGCCCCGTCAACTTCTGTTTCTTTTTCAGAAATGATTGCCACGGCGCCCCTATTGATTGCTTCTTTTATATATAATTGCCCGTCAGTTTTAAATCCCTCTATGCATATGAATAGACTGCCTTTAGTTACAAATGGTGAATAATGTTGTATATCCTTAATATTTATATCTATATCCCCAACAACCTTTTTAATTTTAATCTTATTAAGAATATCTCTTAAAAACATATCTTTCCTCCTACCACTGTTAAGCCCTGTATGAATTTTTAAAAGGCAACTAAAATTAAAGTTTCCTCTTTAATTTTAGTTGCCCTTTTTTGTATACTACAGATAACTGATCATTATGTTTAATAAAATATACACAAAATACGTTTCTTATTAAGATTTCGATTATTATCTATATTATATATTGCACCCCTATTGTGTTTGTTCGGGCTTAAATTCTACACTTATTATTGTACCTGATTCCACAGTTATCCCTGCCTCAGGATATTGGCTAAACGCTAAACCGCTACCGCTGATTTTTAATCTCAAACCTAAATTATTTAAAATAATATTTGCTTCTCTGATGGTTTTACCCCTCAAATCCGGAATCTCTATAGAAGAAGGGATGTTTTCATTGGGTTTTGTATATAAGAGTACAATAGATTTTTCAGGAATTTTTGCACCCGGTTTTGGAAACATATCTACAACCATAGCATTTTCATCCACATAATATTCCGGCTCCGTGTTAAACTGTAAATTGTTATCGATCAATATCTTCGAGGCTTCCTTGACAGTGATATTTCTGACCTCCGGCAAAACCACTTCTTTTCTGACAAATTCCTCTTCTTCCTTATCCGTATATCTGGGGCTAACATCCAAATACCTCAAAGAGTCTTCTAATATTTCTTTAACAATCGGAGCTGCCGTCAAACTTCCATAAGTACTGAAGCCCCCCGGTTCGTCAACAATTGCTAAAACAGCCAACTTAGGATCGTCTACCGGTGCTATACCGGCAAATGAAGATACATATAAACCTTGCGCGTATCCCTTACCGACAACTTTTTGAGCCGTACCGGTTTTTCCTCCTACCCTATATCCCGGAATATAAGCATAATTTCCAGATCCGTCAGCAACAGCAGCTTCCATTATATCCCTCATCATCCTTGAGGTTTTTTCCGAAACAACCTGTCTGACCATTGTTTCTTCAAAACGATGAACTACATTGCCCTCCGCATCTGTCAATTCTTTTACTAAATGCGGTTTCATCAACTTTCCATCATTCGCAATAGCTGCCACAGCATTGACAAGCTGGATGGGGGTTATAGAAATACTCTGTCCAAAAGAGATTGTCGCCAATTCTACCGGTCCAACATTATCTATATCATACATGATTGACTTTCTTTCTCCCGGGAGATCTATTCCGGTAACATCTGAAATTCCAAAGCCATCTATGTAATCATAAAATGTTCGTGCGCCCATCCTTTGGCCCAATTCAACAAACACCGGATTACATGAATTTTTTATGGCTTCTACCAATGTTTGAGCACCATGCGGATTATACCATCTCCAACACCGGATTCTTCTCCCGCCTACCATTATATGCCCACTTCCTACAAAAATACTATCCGGCGTAGCCACCCCTTCCTCTAAGGCGGCGGATGTGGTAATCAATTTAAAAGTAGATCCGGGTTCATATGTATCATTGATCACAGGATTTCTCCACATTGCAAACAGTGCTTCCAATTGTTTGTCCTTATCCATCATTTCTATTTCTTCTTTAAGATTTTCATCTAAAGGTATCCGCGGGGAATTAGGATCGTAATCAGGTTTGACCGCCATGGCCAATATTTCCGCAGTTTTAACATCCATAACAATAACATATACCCGCTTTGCCTTGTGAACTTCAAACGCGTTTTGAACAGCTTTTTCAGCAAAATGCTGTATAACTTCATCTATTGTAAGTACAACATTGAGCCCATCCTCCGGCTGATAATATTTTTCGGTGCTAAAAGATAACTGCCTGCCTTTCCCATCAGTGTTTTTAATCCAACGGCCCGGAATTCCGCTTAAATACTTGTCATATTCTAATTCTATACCGGCAATACCGTGGTTATCAATATTTGTATGTCCCAAAACATACGCAGCAAAATTTCCATAGGGATAAAATCTCTTATTGCTTTCAGAAACGGAAATCCCTTTTAGATTTTCCTTTCTGATCGCTTTTGCAAGCTCATCATCAACATAAAGTGCAATAGATACTATAGATTGATTAGATTTTACCTTTTTCAATACCGCCTCTTCTTCAAGTTCTAAAATATTTGATAAAATTGAAGCTGTTTTTTCTGGCTTTTCAACTTCGCTGGGATGTGCCCATATTGTGCTCGTACTTGCACTTATGGCTAATTCTTTTCCATTTCTATCATAAATTATTCCACGTTTCGCAGGTATGGGAATATCCCTTGTTTGATACCTATTAGCCAGTTCTTTATACTTTTCTCCCCTTACTATTTGTATCCAGCCCAATCGCACTATAAGCGCAAACAGAACCATAGATACAAGTAAAAACATGACTATAAGTCTTTTTTTGCTGGATATACTAGGCTGAGACACTCATATTCCCCCTCTAAATCTTTGTGTAGCTGATCAATTTTTTCAAAAAAGCATATAGGTTTTTGTTCTCCCCTACTTTGACAGAATCATCATAATTTTGTTTGTTTATTTCGTTGGTTAACATTGCAACTTTTGCCGGATTAACATTTATACATATCACCTGCTCGGCAGTCGGATAATCCATTTGTAATCTGGTTTTTGCTTCATCCTCTATCCATCCGGATTTTAAAACCTTTTCTACCTCTATCTTTAATTTTACTTTTTCAATTTCCAATCCCTCAAGTTGTTTTTCTAAATTATCCACACTGTACCTGGCCTCAGTGATGGCTGTAAACCTCGTTAAAATTAACATACTGCATACAAACACAACGCCAACAATAGCCATTACAATAATTTTTTCGAACATATGACTCTTTCGCCTTTTTTTGCGAACCGGCAACCGTTTTTCCTCTTTTACTTGTTCATTTGTACGGATGGATTCTTCCCGAGCTAATACCAATTTTATTCACCCCTTCTTAACTTTAGAACTACCTATATCTTTTCCGCCACGCGCAATTTTGCACTCCTTGACCTCGGATTTATTTCGAGTTCTTTTTCCGTAGGTGTTATGGGTTTGCGTGTGATTATTTTAATTTTCGGCTTATTATTGCATTGACAGATCGGAAATTCCTGAGGACAAACACAGGGATTTGCCAAAGATCTAAAGGTGTTTTTTACAATTCGATCTTCCAGGGAATGAAATGTAATTACACAGACCCTTCCGTCAATATTCAGTCTTTCAACGGCTGATTCTATGGTTTCCTCAATAATATCCAGTTCCTTGTTGACCTCAATTCGGACAGCCTGAAAGGTTCGTTTAGCCGGATGCGGGCCTTTTATACGAGCTCCTTTGGGGATTGCCCTCTTGATAATATCAACTAATTGATAAGTAGTAATGATTTCCTCGTCCGTTCTAAATTTCACAATAAATTGAGCTATACGTTTTGCCCATCTTTCCTCTCCATAATTTTTAATAATTTGTTCCAGAGCCTTTTCCGAATAGTTATTGACTACATCCCTGGCTGTTAAACTGTTTCTGTTGTCCATCCTCATATCCAAAGGGGCATCATGCATATAAGAAAAACCCCGTTCAATATCATCTAACTGATGTGAAGATACCCCCAAATCCAATAAAAGCCCATCAAAATTCTCTACCCCTAGATCCTCTAATATGTATTTTAAATTACTAAAATTATCTCTGAGCAATTTCACCTTGCACATTGCATCGGATAGGGCTTCAGCAGCTGCCTTGATCGCATTCTCGTCCTGATCAATCCCAATCAACAATCCATCCTTATTCAGACGTTTTGCAATTTCACCGGAATGACCCGCACCTCCTAATGTCCCATCTACATAGATACCATCTTTTTTAATATTTAAATTTTCAATGCATTCTTCCAATAACACGGGTACATGTTTAAACCCCATTTTACCACCTTCATCTATTAGATACCTAATTCTGCCATTTTACCTGCTATTTCATCGTAACTTAAATTATCATCGCTGTTATATTTTTGCCACTCATGGTTGCTCCAAATCTCTACCCTTGTACCTACCCCTATAATTACCGCTTCTTTCTCTAAATTAGCATGTTCTCTCAAGTTATTTGCAATCCTTATTCTTCCCTGACCATCCAGCTCGCATTCAGTCGCACCCGAAAAAAAGAATCTTACAAAAGCTCTTGCATCCCTATTAGTCAATGGTAATTGTTTTAATTTGCTTTCCAGTATGTCCCATTCACCCATGGAATATATAAATAAACAATTATCCAACCCCTTTGTAAGGATAAAGCTCTCTCCCAATTCCTCTCTAAATTTTGCCGGAATACTCACTCTTCCTTTGACATCAACCGAATGGCAATATTCTCC
>CAYOGD010000015.1:0-19093 GCA_964403395.1 uncultured Alkaliphilus sp. | reverse complement strand
AAAGGCAAAATAAATTAAATTATCTCTTGACTTTTAATAGCTGGTCTTTTATATAAAATAAACTATCAGATTATAAATCCCATTAGAATTTGTAAGTATAGTTTAGTTTTATCTTATCATAGATTAATAATCTGCTTTTTCGGCTGCTCTTATTCTATAATAATATCAGACTACATATATACGCTCAACCGGATACCGGGCTTAATTTGGCCTAATAAACGGCACATAGATATAATTTTCCGAGATTTTGCCTACTATGATTGTTTCTGCTACCGGGAAATATGTTGTTATGCGCATATTACTTGAATTAAAAGGTACTATCACTTTTGCTTCCGTATTGATAACTAAGTACACTCTATGTCTTGTCTGATTTATACCGGCATGTTCAAACTCTGTTCCAAAATTTACATCGACCATGCCCATTGGTGCTATGGTTAACCTTATCTTAGGCCCACAATGTGCAAAAAATTGGCTTCCCAAAATATTGCCCAAAGGTATCCGCTCGGTAGAACTTTTAGTATGTTTAAAATAATCTTGAATGGTCAATGCGACATCCGCTGCTATCCTGTTCATTAAAAACGTATCTGCCTGCATCATGACTATATTCCCCTCGGAATCCTCTTTTACAGAGATTAAATCTTGATATCTCATATCTTGTTTTAATACTATATGTATAGACTCATTGATAGTCCTTGTGATCATTTCTTGTGACTTCAGCTCCCCAAGGGCCAATACCATAGGCACCACTTTTCTATCCAGATATATAAGGTAACTACCTAGAACTAAAATAATTATAACTATGATCAATATAATCCTAAATTTTATATAACCCTTTTTTTTGACTTTAATGATACCCAAATATATCACCCTCTTTATTATTATATAATGCCATATATATGTTGTGCTTGATTAAATTTCTTATAAAACATTTAACAATATATTCCTCATTTAATAGTATTGTTGTAACTAAAACATAATGTATAGTTTACATAAACTATGATATAATTGTAATATTAATACGTTTATGCTATATTTATAATGTTGTTTAGAATTGTAGCGCTGTGGGCTTAAAAATTTGATCCTTTGATCTGTTGGTTTTTCTATTTACGGAGGTGTTCTCTGATGTCAGAAAAAAAATCTCAAGGACAAAACAAAAAAAATAAGAAAAGTAAGAAAAAAAGAAAAATGGGTGGCGTTGTTAAGGCACTATTGATTATAATCATATTGATCGGTTTTATCGGCACCGGTGCCACTGCAGGCATAGCTATGAGTGTGATAAAAGCCGCGGAACCCATTGATGCTTCAAATATATATGAAATGTTAGATCAAAGTTCTTTTATTTTAGATTCCGAAGGCCAAGTGATTGAACAGATTGAATCTAATAATTTTAGAGTCATAATAAGTTATGCCGAAATGCCCGAGCATTTGAGAAATGCCTTTGTGGCCATTGAAGATGAACGTTTCTGGACTCATAAAGGTATAGATATTAAACGTATCTTCGGTGCTTTTTGGACAAACCTGCGTACCGGTTCTAAACAAGGCGCCAGTACAATTAATCAGCAGTTAGCTATAAATTTATACCTAAATCGTGCCGACAAACGTTATACCAGAAAAATAAAAGATGCCTACTATGGCATAATGTTAGATAAACAGCTATCAAAGGAACAGATCTTGGAAACATATTTAAACACAATCTATCTAGGAAGCAGTGCCTATGGAGTACAAGCCGCATCACAAGTGTATTTTTCTAAGGATGCCAAGGACCTCACTATTGCAGAATCAGCATTGATTGCAGCTATTACAAAGTATCCTTCCAGAAATACACCGATTATAACATTAGAAAAAGCAGATGTTGAGGAACATCATATTATATTGGACGACTCGGATTCCGTATACACCGTAGTTATGAACGATAAAATTGACGAACACACAATCAAAAGGCAAAAATTAGTGCTCAATTCGATGAAAAGGTTAGGTTACATTACAGAGGCCCAGTATAGCCTAGCATTACAGGAGGATATCAAATCCAACCTAAAACCTAATCGTTTAATAACCGAAAATATTTCCTCATATTTCGGCGACCTGGTAAAAAGAGATGTTATAAAGGCCCTTGAAAAGCACGGATATTCCAATGATGAAGCCAACAATATGCTTTATTCCGGCGGGCTCAGAATTAGCAGTACGTTGGATACAAAGCTTCAAAAAATATTAGAAGAAGAATATGCTAATTCGAATAATTTTCCCAAAATAAAAAGTTCCGACAGGGCTGCCTTGTTAAAAAAAGAAGGTTTTTCCGAAGACGAACAAAAAAATTTAGTAGATGATAAGGGACAGATCCAACCGCAATCCGCTATGGTAATCAGTGATCATAGTACGGGAGAGATCAAAGCTATAATAGGCGGACGTATGATTTCGGGGCAAAAAATATTTAATAGGGCCTTAAGCCCCCGGCAACCCGGTTCCTCTATCAAACCAATAGCTGTTTATACTCCGGCTATCGATCGTGGGTTTACCGCAGCAAGTGTAGTTGATGACATACCCGGCTATTTCAATAAATCTACCCCTAATACGCCCTGGCCTAGAAATCTATATTTAAGCGGAGGATATAGAGGGCTTATTACACTACGTGAGGCCTTAGAACGTTCCAGCAACTTGATTGCCGTTAAACTGGGAAGCATGTTGGCCGGAAATGAAAATAATTCAATAAACACTATGCTGGATTATATGGAAAATATGGGTATAACTACTGTTCATACCAGAGAAAACCCTTTAATCATAAGCGGTAATAAATATACGGATGAAACATTATCTACGGCCCTGGGTGGGATGACAAGAGGTGTCAGCCCGTTGGAGATGAATGCCGCCTTTAATGTGCTGGCTAATAACGGAACATATACTAAACCGATTACATTTACCTCAATATACGATAGACATGATAATCTTATTTTTGAAAATATACCTGAACAACATCAAGTAGTAAGACCCCAGGTGGCATATATTATAACCGATATGCTTCGCGGGGTTGTCACATCATCTAGGGGCACGGGAGGAAAAGCTAATATCGGTAATATACCCGTGGCCGGAAAAACAGGCACGACAGATGACCGAAAGGATGCCTGGTTTATAGGTTATACACCCTATTATTCGGCTTCCGTATGGATTGGCTCCGATCAGCCTGTAAGCTTAGATTCAGGCAGTTCGGCTGCAGCCGCCCTATGGGGCAAAATAATGAAGAGAGTCCATGAAGGTTTTGATTTTAAGGATTTTAAAATGCCGGGTGATATAGTCAAAGTTAATGTATGTGCCATTTCCGGCAAACTCCCCTCAGAGTACTGCTCTTTAGACCCTAGGGGAAGTACTGTAAGAACCGAAATATTTATAAAGGGCACGGAACCTACGAAAAAATGTGATACTCATGTGAATGCAGATATCCACATACCATCGGGTAAATTAGCTACGGATTTGGTTCCGTCCTGGCAATCAGAATCGAAAGTTTTAGTAAAGAGGCCCATACCGTATTACCCATCTGAAAACGGAGGTATAACACCATTGGATTATGTCTATGAAATGCCAACAGAATACTATAATCCTTTAGTAGATGGATTTGAGGACTTTTTTTCGGACTGGCCAATAAATGACGAAGAAACAGATATAAAAACAAATGATGATTACAATAATAAATATAATAATGATAATATTATAAATCAACAAAATAGTTATCAATAGAAACAACCTGCAAGCATCCATAAAAATATTTAATACCATTACAAAATAGGGGCAGAGCTTTACCGCCCTTACTAAAAAGATACAGCAGAGACAAAAGAATTGTCTCTGCTATGTCTAATACCGGGTTCACTATCAGTGCTCCGAAACACATGGATTTTTAAATCCTTCATCTATTATCACTCTTATTTCTTTGCCTTTTTTATATCCTTCCAGTTCCTTAACAACCCCTAATACAGCATTTGTAAGTATATCTTCTACAAAGGGTACGATCTGTATTTTATTATTATCTACCAGAAGTTGTACTTTTGTATTTAATATCTTACAATCCTCGTGTTTCGACTCTCCCTTTAATATTCTAGCACCTAGCTTTCTACAAGTAAAGCCACAAGCATCGCAACATTCCACAGGAAAATCCGGTAACCTATCATATACTTTTTCTTCTATCAAATCCACTAATTCTTTTATATTATCCACAGAACTGATCACCGGTATCCCTTTATATTCAGTAATTCCCGTATTAGATATTGCTCCGGATATACAAAAAGTTAATTCATCATATTTCATTTCTATATCTTCCTTCTCAACAGCAGTTATTATCCTTGGTGCATTGATATCCGTAACACCCTCTAAGATTACAAAATCATGATCATAAAACCTCAATAATTGATCCATACTCAATTTTTTCTGAAATAATATATCTGTTTCATAAATTCCCCTGGCAGTTACTAATTGTGAGCCAGCCTTTTTATGCCTATCCGTGTTTGTCCCCTCTGTATCGATAGCAAATTTTTCAAAATGAATCTCTTTAACAGAACCTACTGTATACCTCCTCCTTCTCAGTTCTCTTATTATATTTTCTATAGTTGTAGTCTTACCTGTTTTTGTTGTACCTATCACTGATAAAACCTTCATCAGTTTTGCCTCCTTTATTTGCAGTAATTTTAATCATAGATAAATAATTTCAATATTTAACAAAAAGATATTTTTATAAAAAATATTCAAACAAATCAACTTACATATAAATACATAAATATAGATGAACATAATAAACTTGAGAATATGATCAGATAGTCAACATAGGACATTTTTAAAATTATATAACTTGTCCTAGTTTCATATGCCCTAAAGCCACGCATTTCTATAGATATAGATAACTTTTGTGCCTTTATTATAGTACTTACAAGGATTGGTGTAAAAAGATAAGAATATACATAAAATCTTTTTTTAAAGGGTATTTTCTCTATTTCCACTCCTCTTAGCTGAATTGCGACTAGAGAATCCTTTATTTCTTCAATTAATATTGGCAAAAACCTAATGCCAATCGATACCATAAAGGCAATTTCATATGGTAATTTCCACTGAACTAGCCCCTGCACTATTTCTCTTGAATTTGAAGTAGTAATTATGGTTGCAGATAAAATTATTATCATAATTCTGATAATAAATTCTAGGCCTTTTTGAAGTCCAACAGTGGTCAAAATAGATAATTTACCTATCCCAATCAAAGTTTGGCCCTCTGTAGAAAACACACTCTGTACTATTGCAATGGCCAGCAACACATATAATAGCCTCTTTATTTTTTCAAAAATCTGCAATATGTTTATTTTGAAAATCAAAGAGATTATTACAGTTATTAACAATATTCCACTTAAAAATAATATATCTTTAACAAATATAGCTAGTGTAGACAAACATAGAACTATTACCAATTTTGTTCTGGGATCAACATTCATTTCTTTTGTCCTCAACTATTTCACCCCTGTACATTCTTAAAACACGGTCAGAAATTTGATTAATAAAGGCATAATCATGAGTTATAACCGTCATCCCTATTCCTTTACTATGAAGATTTTTTAACGTCTGCACCAATGTGTTTCGCCGTTCCATATCTAGTCCTTTGGTAGGTTCATCAAGTATCAAATATTCCGGTTCGTTAGCTAATATAGCCGCTAAGGCAAGGCATTGTTTCTCCCCCTGGCTTAATTTAAGAGGAAAAGAAGCCTTTACATGGTTTAATTGAAATAGATTGAGCAACGACTCTACCTTTTTTTCTATGTACTCTTTATTTAAATTTTTAATCTCAAGAATAAATTTAATTTCATCTTCTACCGTATTAGAAAAAAATTGTTTCTCCGGATTTTGAAATAGATAACCTATCCTCCTACCAATCTGTCCTAGAGACATGACAGCTATATTTTCACCAAGTAAATATATCTCACCCAAGTCGGGTTTTAATATTCCCACCATCAGTTTACCCAGCGTAGTTTTACCACCCCCATTAGGGCCTATTATGCAGGTTATATCCCTAATATTTATATTCACATCTATGTTTTTTATAATTTCTTTACCCCTAATATATTCAAAGCTTACATTTTTAAGCTCTATGGAGTTCAATAGTTTCACCATCCTTGAACTCTTCCAGTTTGCCATTCTTTAACTGTAAAACTCTATCAGCAACCTGAAGGTTATCCAAATCATGCTCTATCAGAATTATTGTTTTTCCTTCTTCTTTTAACCCCATTATGACTTCTCTGATTTTTATTTTACCTTCCTCGTCTATTTGAGACAATATTTCGTCAAAGAGTAATATTTCTGTTTTCATAACAAGAACAGAAGCTATAGCTATCAGCTGCTTCTGTCCCCCCGATAAATTATTAGGATTTTCCAGTCTATACTCTTCCATATTGACTAATTCTAACACTTTCTTAATCCTTAAACCTATCTCCTCTCTTGCAACACATAGATTTTCCGGACCAAAAGCTATTTCGTTTTCGATTGTGGGCGAAAACAACTGGGTATCCGGATCCTGAAATACTATTCCCACCTCAGTAGATATTTCCGGTAACCTCATGTCCAATATATCCTTACCCCAAATTTTAACTTGTCCTTTTGCCTGCCCTTTATAGATATAGGGAATTATACCGCATATATTATATATTAATGTGCTTTTCCCACTACCACTTGAACCTACTATTGCTACTATTTCCCCTTTTTCTACCTTAAGGTTTACTCCCTCTAATATCTCTTTGGTATTCCCTTCATATCTGTAATATAGATTGTCAACTTCTATAGGATAAACCATTATAACTCTATCTCCAAAACATATTTAGCACATCTTTGATTAAATTGATCTTTTCCAATTATAATCTGATCCTGTGCACTATAATCTTTGTTATTATTTCGCACCTCAGATTCTCCCTTTAAATAAGAAGAAAAAGATATTCCTACCGCTATGAGAATTATGACTATCAGAAATATTAGTAAAACTGTATTTCTTCTGTTAGATTTATTCAATTTATTCAATCGCTTCACCCCTTAACATTAGACTTGTCAAGATACCCTGCTGTTCTAACTTGTTAATTATTGTATAAGCTATTATACCCCCTACCCCTCCGGACAGAGCGGCACTGGAGAGAATTAAAATAAGGGGTATAAGAGGTAACCTGAAAAAAATTACGTTTACAAGAAAAGTTCCGCTTAAGTTTGCCACCATTCCGCATAGAAAAAGGTTCCCCAGGCTTGGATTGCGATATCTTATCAATATAAGAAGTATATCTACTGCTAATCCCGGGACTATATAGGTTAAAAAACTCATAATGCCATGAGTCCCGAATATGCCCAAACTAACTATCATTATGGCTTGCACTGAAGCTATAATAGTTGCTACACCTATTCTGTTGATCAGGCCCACTCCTAATACAATCCATATCATATAAAACCCACCTGCAATGGCTCCTCCCGGGATATATAAAGGTCCTGTAATAATATGGACCAGGGGAACTATGATGGGTTTTGTAGCTATGCCCAAGGTAGCCATCAACGCTATTAAAATAAGTTGAAATGCAGAAAATTTTCTGATAAACTTTTTAAACATCAGGCTCCCTCCAGTTATTTAACTTTAATTTTTACAACATTTTTAAGCCATACACCTATAAATTCTTCATCCCCCATTACCATTAAAACCGATCGATTCCTATTATATTTAGTAAAATATATCACGTGCTATTGACCGGCACAGCAAGTTATATTATTTTATCTCTATCGATAGAAGATTTTTAACTGTAGTATTATTAGCTAATCCTTCAAAGTCAACTCTTGTACTCCGGTCATCCCCTTTATATAATATGCCCCTGTGTATATTATCCCTTGATATTTTAACACTATATGCATCACTTGCCGTAAATACATAGGTCTCCCCTTGCGTTAAACCTATATCTTCCAGTACCGCTTTTAATGATACTCCTCCTATATTTTCCTGAGTCGATTTGCTATAAATCTCTGATGCCCTATCCATAGTTAGGAAAACATTTTTCTCTGAACTAAACCATAATATGCTCTTTACAGACATTCCTTTAGAAAAATACGGAGATATGAACATAGGACTTTCCTTACCGGTAATCTTTATAAAAGCATCTTCAAATGTTTTCCTTATTTCATTTCTCTGAAGCCCATCCGCTGATTTGATACAAACCTGTCCTTCGCCTTCCGGAACGAATTTATTTAATAAATCTTTTATTTTAATGGCCTTATCAAGAATTCCATGATATTCATAATCCTGTTTGCTCAAATCTGATATAGCTGTATCGAATATCAGTATTCTTTCTATCTGTTCATCAGTTGCTGCTGCTTCCTCCCCATCTACTATTCCAATTGTGGATACATTTCTTACCCAATACATAGACCTTTCTTCCGGTATCACAATTCTTATGGGCCCACTTTCCTCAAATAAGGGCTCCCCACCCATCTCATAGGCAAGTATTATCTCCCTGTTTTTCAGTATTTCAGAAGGAATTTCCATTGAATAGCCATCGATTGAAGTAACTCTTATGCCGGTAAGCTCTGTTTGAGATATACCGTGCTTATCTAATAATTCATCTAATAATCCACCGGAAACATTTAATTCAATTTCTTCGCCGCTAGGGCTTATTGAAATCACATTCTTGTTGATTACCTTTAACTTTTTAATTTCATCAAAAAAAGCTTCACCATTGTAAGTGAAGCTATCTTGTTTCATTGTCAGCGTTCTCCTTTCCACAATGGGAGGCGCAACTATTTCTAATTACACCCTGACGACCTATATTTCATAGATATGTTTCTACAGAAATATTAAGTTCGGAGATATTACTATTATATGATTTTTTATATAGTACCATATTCTGATTTATATGTCAATAACATAGGGCATCCTATCATCCGCGATAATTCTGTTTCCTTACCCCATCACAAGAAATCACCAAAATATTATGCCAAAATCATTCATGAACTGATGGTACCAAGCATACATCAAGATAAAACAGTTGCTCTGTAACATAAAAATGCTCTCCTTTTGGTATCGAATTTTTGCCTTTCAATCTTCTACCATAAGGAGAGCATATCAATTCATAAAAAATCACTGAAAATTTCTCCTTTCCGCAATGGGAGGCATAATCGTTTCCAACTACACCCTATCGGCCTAAAAACCATATCATTATAATACTTAGGTTAATGGGCTCGGAGCCGAATTTTTATATTTTTACCACAACTTTATGTTTTTATCACATCATAGATAAAACATTATTTGCTTCAATTGATCTGTTTTTTATTAACTTTTAGCCGTTGCACGTTCTTGACGAGATGTTGCTGCCCCTCTAAGTTTAGGATCAATGTAGGAAATACGTCTTGTAACTCTATCAATTAGGGGAACAAAAGCATTCATGATTAGTATAGAAAAAGCAACCCCTTCTGTAGCCGCAAGCCCTACACGGAAAACCATAATTAAAACACCGATAGCAACACCGAAAATCAATCTACCCTTATTAGTAATAGGACAGGTAACCCAATCTGTAGCCATAAAGAAGGCACCTAAAAACATTCCTCCGGTAAAAAGATGATACAACGGATTCTGGCCGGTTACAAGTGCTAATACTGCCACTGTAGCCAGAATAGAAACCGGAATATGCCATTTAATATGACCACGATAGAACAGGTATGCAGCCCCTAATAGAAGCGCAAGGGGTGAAACCTCCGACATGGCTCCGCCAGGGTAAGCAACAAAAAGCTTTATTATACTTGGCATCTCCATACCCTGCTTCAACATAGCTAACGGAGTAGCTCTGGTCACAACATCTACCGCACCGAAATTAGCAGGCACAAGCAGAAAATTGGTTCCTATCAGCATGATAATCGGAGCCAAAACAATAACAGCTACCCTACCGAATAAAGCCGGGTTGAAACGATTCCAACCTAATCCACCCATTAATTCTTTAGCGATTCCTACGGCTATAAAAGTAGCTAATACCCCCATCCACCAATTAGCGGTAGCGGGAAAGCATAATGCCACCAAAAGCCCTGTTAAAAGAGCACTGCCATCTCCAAGGGTTGGTTCTTTTTTTACAGCCTTACGGAAAAACACCTCAGTAACAGCTGCTGTAGCCATACAAACAGCTATCATGAACACAGCATAAAACTTAAAAAAGTAAATTGCTACCAAACTAACGGGAATAAGAGCAATTATTACATCCCGCATTGCCTGGGTCACTGTTGAATCAGATTTTAAATGTGGTGCAGGCGTAAAAACTAATTTTTGATTATCCACCAGGTATCTCCTCCTTTTCTATCTATTTTCCTGCCGCCGCACGTTGCATCTTTCTAATAGTAGGTTTTGCCATACGAATAAAATGCACGATAGGACGTTGAGCAGGACAAATATATGAGCAAATACCACATTCCATGCAATCCATAACATCCCATTCCATTAAAGCATCATACATTTCCGCTTCAGCATATATGCTCAGTTGATTAGGATACAATAACATAGGACAGTGGTCAACACATTTGCCACAACGTACACAGTCGGAATATGCAACCTCTTCCCGTACCATATCAGGCGGTAACACAAGAATGCCGGTGGTGCCTTTCACAACACCTGACTCCAAGTCCGCTACAGCCATACCGGTCATAGGTCCGCCTAATACTACCTTGTAACCGTCTAGATCTTCTACTCCACATTCCTTAAGCACATGACCTATTTTAGTACCGATTTTTATTATATAATTACCGCATTTAGGTACTGTAGGGCCGCTGACAGTGACTACCCTCTCTATAGAAGGTTTTCCATGTACAACAGCATCATAACAGGCAATTGTAGTACCTACGTTACGAACGAGACAACCTACATCAGCTGAACGGACACCTCGTATTGAGTATTTACCCGTAGTAGCTTCAATAAGCTGGTCTTTATTTCCCTGAGGATATTTTACTTTGAGCGGAACTACATCAATTCCTTCATAAGGTCTAGCCTTTTCCCTGACAGCTTCAATAGCATCAGGTTTGTTATCCTCTATACCTATACGACATTTCTTTGATTCAATAGAACGCATAAGAATTCTGGCACCCTCTACCAGCTCATGCGGCCTCTCCAACATCTGACGATGATCACATGTTAGGAAAGGTTCACATTCGGCACCATTGAGAGCAAGATATTCAACCGGCTTCTTAACACTGATATTAGCATGAGTAGGAAACGCAGCTCCTCCCATACCTACAATACCGGCATCGCGAATAGCCTCCCTTAACTCTTCGATTGTCATCTTTTCCGGATCACGTTTTTCCTTAGATACGAATTCTTGAGGTCCACCATCATTCTTGATTACTATGCTCATTATCTCGCCACCCGTGTAGGCAGGACGAGGTTCTATGGCCGTCACTGTTCCGGAAATACTAGCGTGTACCGGAGCTGAAATAAATTCATCTACCTCACCGATCTTTTGCCCTACTTCTACCTTATCCCCAACTTTAACAAGAGGCTCATTAGGTGCACCTATGTGTTGTGATAAAGGTATTATGACTTCTTCCGGAGCGTCCATCCTTGTAATAGGTTTGTCTTCCGTAAAACTCTTATAATGGGGTACATCTGCCCCACCGTCTTTAAAGGTCTTAACTTCCACTTCCTCACCCCCAAATTAACAATATATAATCCGCAAAATTAAGATTCTTTTCCTTTAACAGCTGTTGCCGCATCCTGAATTTCTTTGACCTCGGAACGATTGCCCCAAAGCCCTAAGGCCACAGCCAAAACTACCAACACCCTGAGAGGTTTGAAAATAACACTCCAAATTCGTGCCTTAACAGGAACATGAGGATCCGCCGGCAAGCCATAATATTCAGGATCATCTTCTATAATATACATAGTTCCGGTTCCGGACACTTCTTCCAAACCATATATTCTAGCCTTATCCTTACCTGCGGCTTGCAACTCGGACACCTTGCTACTAGCCCTGCTGATTAGTGCATTCCGATCACCGTATTGAAGGGCTTGAGTAGGACAAGCTTTAACACAGGCAGGCTCAAAGCCATTGGTAGTACGATCAATACACATGGTACACTTAACAGGATGATTAGCTTTCCGATCAAAACTCATAGCTTGGAAAGGACAGTTAGCGACACAATAGTTACAACCAATACATTTATCATAATTAATTGCAACAGCTCCTGTTTCTGTATGACTGATTGCACCTGCAGGACAAACTATTTCACAAGCCGCATCAGTACAATGCATACATCTGTCATTACCAAAATACCATCTTAAATGGCCGCTTTTCTCTACCTCGTTAAAGGTAATGCGCATCCAAGTGTTAGGTGATAATTGGGGTGGATTTTCGTAATTACCGCTAAAAGTAGTTTCATCCGCCGGCAGTTGGTTCCATTGTTTACATGCCGCTTGACAAGCACGGCAAGCAATACATTTGCTGGTATCTACAAGAATAGCTTTTGTCGTCATCCCTTACACCCCCTTCTTTCTTATATTGCATAATGATGCTTTAGATTCAGGAATATTAGTATTAGCACATCCTATCGAAGGACATAGGTCATTAGTTATATGTCCCGTGGACATTCCCGCAAAGCCCCAGTGGAAAGGCATTCCCACCATATGTCTTGTTTCGCCATGTATCTCAAAAGGTTTCAAGCGTTTGGTAACACATGCTTTAGCATCTATACTACCTTGTTTGCCATTTTTAAAGAGACGTTTACTCTCAATTTCAACAAAGTCTCCATTTTTAATATTCAATTTTGCCGCTAATTCTTCATCTATTTCTATAAATAATTCTGGCATTAGCTCATTTAGCCAAGGCATATTACGGGTCATAATACCGGATTGATAATGCTCTGTAACCCTATAGGTACTCAAGATATAAGGATATCTTCCTCGTTCTTCGTCTGTTTCAACCACATGGTCCTTATAGAATCGCTGAGTTATCGGGTTAAATGTTGCCTTAGGATAAAGTGAATTTGGTACTAAACTCTCTGCAGGTTCATAGTGTACAGGCACCGGCCCATCATTAACCCCTGCAACAGCAAAGAGTCGGGCATGACCTTCAGGTAACATAATATAAGCAAATTCTTTTACATAATCATAACTCCAGCTTCCCGGCCAGTCATTGATGTCATATTGCTTAGTCAATTTACCTTCATCATCCCACCAGAACATTTGCAATTCAGGGTTCCAAGGATTACCGTCCTGATCAGCCGAACAGCGATTATATACAATACGGCGGTTTAACGGCCAAGCAAATGACCATCCTAAATGAGAACCTATACCTTCGGTTTCCCTTATACGGCTTTGACACGCAGGTTTTTCGTAATTATTGTAATATCCTGCATAGAGCCAGTCACCGCAAGCAGTGGATCCATCATCCTGTAAACCAACAAAGTTAGTAACAAACTTTCCATCAGCAACAGTATATCCATTCAATGCTTTAGCGACTTTAACTATATCAACTTCATCTTCATTTCCATCCATACCATAATCCCAAAGCATCTCTGTAATAGGGCCTGGTAGGGCACCGGAACCATCAGCATAAACTTCTTTCAATTTTCTGAGAAGATCATATGCAATCTGTAAATCTGATTTTGCTTCTCCGGGTGGATCTTGTGCTTTCCATTGCCATTGAATCCAACGACCACTATTGGCCTTGGTTCCGTCACGTTCACCGGAAGCCGTCGCAGGCAACATAAAGACCTCTGTTTTAATTTCCGCTGCATTAAGTTCAGGCGATTTCCAGAAAGCAGCCGTTTCATTTTCAAAGATATCCACAGAAACTAGCCACTTCAATTCAGACTGATAACTACGCTTAGCACCGGCAGTCGGACCGGTAACAGCAGGATTATCCGCCCAACAAATCATACCTTCTACTTCTCCTTCACCCATATATTTATACATAGCTATATGTGAGTGATCACGGGCATCAAGTTTAGGATAATAATCATAACGAAAATCATTTTGCGGGGTAGCATTGTCGCCCCAGAATTCTTTCAATAAACTAACCAAGTATTTAGGTTTATTTGCCCACCAACTTGTAGCCGGTGTTTCTTTTTCAATATAAACATCTAAAGTCGGATGTACCGCTGCCTTTGGTGCAGCCAAATAACCGGGCATTATATGGAACAGAATAGCTTGGTCGGTAGCACCTTGCACGTTGGACTGACCACGTTGAGCGTTTACACCTCCGCCAGGTATACCCATATTACCTAGAAGTGTCTGTACAACAGCTGTAGCTCGCACATTTTGAGAGCCGTGTGTAAATTGGGTAATACCCATAGCATACATAAGATTGCCTGCTTTTTCAGGTTTTCCTGTGGATGCATAAAGTGCATAGGATTCCTCTAAGGTTTCCTTAGGGCATCCTGTTATTTTGCTTATACTATCCAATGTATACTTGGAATAAATCTTTTTCATCAATTGCATTACACAGTTAGGATCTTGCATAGTTGGGTCCTTAAGAATATTCCCCTCTCCATCTCTCTGATACTGCCAGCTAGATGTATCATATTTCTTAGCATCACGGGCCGGATCATCTTGGACACCGGAGAAAAGACCTTCTTGTTCGTCAAAACTAAATTCTTCATTGATTAAGAAAGTTGCATTAGTATAAGATGTTACATACTCTTCTTGATAAAGTCCATTTTGTAAAATATAATTTATCATTCCGCCTAAATAAGCTATGTTTGTGCCGGGACGGATAGGCACATGTAAGTCGGCAACAGCGGCAGTACGGGTTATACGAGGATCCACAACCATAAGTTTGGCTCCTCTATGTTTACGAGCATGTTCAATCCATTTCATAGAAACCGGATGATTCTCAGCCGTATTACCACCGATATTCATAAATACATCAGAATTCCTGTAGTCAACCCAATGATTAGTCATACAACCTCTTCCAAATGACGCGCCAAGACCGGCGACTGTGGAAGAGTGTCAGAGACGAGCACAGTGATCAATATTGATAACACCCATAGCTCGTGCTATCTTATGAAAAAGATAATTTTCTTCATTAGTACAAAATGCGCTCCCTAACCAAGCAATAGCTTGAGTACGATTTACCGTTACCCCATTAGAATCCTTTTCTTCAAAGGTACGATCACGGGTATCCTTGATTCTCTCGGCAATTGTATCCATCATCCAATCCCATTCTTTTTCTTCCCAATGATCGCTGCCAGGCGCCCTATAAAGAGGCTTGGTCAACCTGTTAGGATTAGGTACTGGTTTGCCCTTTTCGTTATAAATATAAGAAACATTAAATATAGAACTGCCCTTACTACAGAGAGCCCCTTCATTGATAGGATTATCAGGATCGCCCTCCGCGTTAACAATCACGCCATCCCTGACATAATTTAAAATTCCGCAACCTACACCACAGAAAGTACAAACAGTAGGTACTTCCTCAGCGTAATGTAACCTTACGGGATAGTCGGATGCTTCTACTACACTATCACCTTGCAAACTTAAGCTTGTCAAAGTGGCAGCTGCCGTAGCTGTCCCTGTTAGTTTTAAAAAACCACGTCTTGATAGCTTCATAAAAAGCCTCACCTCCTAGTTTACTAATCCATTGTCCTCTTTATCAACCCACTTTAGTTCGGAACCTGGAGAAAAACCTTCTTTTAATGCTAATTTGTCAAAATGCAAAGTGTGTAAATGATGCATAAATACTAAAATTTCTTCTCCTTTATATTTTTTCCAATTGAAGATCTTATAGTATTTTTGGCATTCCCGACAAAAATATATGCGGCATATTTCATTTTCACCTACTGTAAAAAATCCTAATTTTTTCTGGTCTACAGTTTTACAGTAAGGACACTTTATACGTGGATATCTCCAATTAGTACCGCAAAGCCAGCATTCCAAAAATTTTGCCCCATCTTCTTCTCTTAAAAAACCGTAATGGGGACTTTCACCACAAACCGGGCAAAAGCTTTCTTCCCAAAGAGATGTGTCCAATTCTTTTATAAAATCTTCCCTAGGTCCATAATAAAGAGAAGAAAAAATAAATATTAAAAGAAAAGTTACAAAATCTCTTTCTAGAAGTGTTTCCTCAACGATTTTTTCTACTAAAACAGGTAATTGGGACTGTGGAAAAATATCATTTTTTTCAGCCAAAAAATCTTTTACTGAAGCCTGTAGATGTTTCAAAGGCTCTTCAAAGTCTTTATTGTTTTTTACAAGCTCTTCGCATATACTAGCTAAAAAAATTTGTACAAGTTCTCCCTCGATATGAGCATTAGGTATAAGTATTTCCGATTTCCGCATTTTTTCTTTCAGTTCTTTCGGACTTAGCTTAAAATCCACCTGCTCAAAAATGTCCTCATTTTGTTTCTCAAAAATTTCCTTAGCTTGATAAAACACAGACAATAAAGTATTTAGATTTTTTGATCCTGGGTATAGCTTGCAACATTTTTTGTTTTCATCCAATACCTTTTGCTGAAAAACACCGTACAAAATATAACCCCCTGTCTCGTCACCTCGCTTTCGCAAAGCTCTTGTTGCTTTAAGAAACAGCAACCGATACCTGATGCTGAAAATTAAAAATGACTATCCGACGTTTTTTTAATTGCATTCCCCCTTCCTTTTTCCTTCTTGATTCCCATACATCAAAATTCACCATAGTCTTCAATTATCGTAAGGAAGGAACCAAAAAGTTGTTTTTCAAATTCTAGTAACCCTCAGCTCCTCTATCATATTTATTATGTTATTTTTTTAACGTTTTTTCGGTCCCACATTTTACTGTCAAACAAATAAAACAAATTAAATAGTCATGATTATTACATCTAGTTTGACAGGGCCCTTGAAGATATGATTGTTAAGCTAAAAGGTGAACTAGATTAAAAAACAATTGTTTTTATATTATATAATTTTATATATATAATACATATATATAGTCACCTATATAATAACATGCCCTCTATTTCGTGTCAAGCCTTCCTGTCATTTCGACAATTTCCGCAAACAAATTTTTATAAGCATTATTGATACTGCTGCAAACCCTACGGAATTTTACAACAACTTCACACTATTAAAAAAATATATACAATACAATACCGCTGTGCTAAAATATTACATGAGGGATGTGATATTTTGAAAAACATATTTCTAACTGGTGAAAAATACGCGGGCAAATCAACTTTAATCCTAAACGTTTTAGATAAATTACACCTTTCCGCAGGCGGATATATTACAGAAAGAATAATTAAAAATAATAAAAGGACCTATATGGTAAAATCATTACATGATAAAAATAAGTCCTATCTTATAGCTGATGTAGATGTCACGGATTATTCTAGAGAAATCTTCATGGATTCCTTTGATATCGGTATTGTCTCTGTATTAGAAAATGATCTCAAAGATAAAGGCAAGGATGTGATTGTATTAGATGAACTGGGTTTTTTTGAAAATGATAGCGAAAAATTTAAATCTAAAATATATGAATTATTAGACAGTGATAAAATAATTTTAGGAACTATCAAAGATTACGATTGTGAATTTTTAAACAACATTAGGAAAAGAGATGACATACTCTTAATTACAGTTACAAAAAAAAATAGGGAAGAAATTTTAAACAAACTGATAAAAATAATAAGCAGTCTCGTTACAAATATCTGATTGGTACGCTAAGTTCGCACCTTATAATTTTTCCCTAATTTAATATCAACTGAGTTATCTTCTCTTATGAATATGTTAATCCATTTAATACATCATTTAATGTTCGGATTATTTTTATGTTGTCCCTTACTTTTTGTGAGACAAATAAGATTTTATTTGATTTTCTCCCTTTATCGATACATTATATTCCTAAAAAGTGCTTTGTGTTCCTATTATATATATATATGTTTTTACTATAATATATAACACCTAAATATGCATATTTAATAGAATCTGTTATGTTTTTATTAAATAAAGATGTTCCATTCTAATAGTCCTGCATAAATTTTATATATATTACGGTTTGGTCTTTGGATTAAAAAGCAACGCCATTAAATAACCAAAAACAATGGCGGCTGTAACACCCCCCGCGGTTGATGATATCCCGCCGGTAAAGGCACCCAAAATGCCATCCTCCTTGACCCCCTTGATCGCCCCCTTTGCTAGAACATAACCAAAACCTGGAATAGGAACCGTCGCACCGGCGCCACCAAATTTAACTATGGGTTCATATATACCGATAGCGGTTAATACAACCCCTGATGTTACAAATAAGACAAGAACATGTGCGGGCGTTAACTTTGTTTTATTGATTATAATTTGTCCGATGATACAAATCATTCCCCCCACTACAAATGCTTTTAAATATGGCATATTAAGAACTCCCTTCTCTGAACGATGATCATTGGGCTATAGTTGAATAAATGGTTATTGCATGAGCTATGCCGGGTATAGATTCGCCCTGCAGAGAACTCGTCGGTGACAGCAATGCCCCTGTAGTAACCAACATTACTGTATTTAATTTTTTTAATTTCAGCTGCTCGTACAAATACCCGCAAAAAACAACTGCAGAACAGCCGCAACCGCTTCCCCCCGAATGAGTATCCTGTTTTTCCGTATCGAATATTTCTATACCACAATCTTTAAATATTTTTGATATGTCGTATCCCTTTTTCTGAATCAGTTCAAGTGCTATCTCATATCCGATATGTCCTAAATCTCCGGTAACAATTAAATCATAATCATCAGGTTTGAAACCCGTATCATTTAAATGCGTACTTATTGTGTCTACTGCAGCCGGGGCCATGGCGGCACCCATATTTGAAGCATCTTTAACACCAAAATCTACTACCTTTCCGGTTGTAATATAACCGATATAGGGTCCATCGCCTGTTGCCGATATTATCGCGGACCCCGAACCCGTTACTGTCCACTGTGATGTTAAAGGGCGTTGGTTTCCCGATTCCAACGGAAATCTGAACTGCCTTTCCGCTGAAGAAAAATGGCTGGATGTTGTTACTACTACATTATCCGCATATCCGCCATCTATTGTCATAGCGGCCAAGCTCAATGATTCGGTCAAATTTGAACAAGCCCCGTATAATCCAAAGAAAGGTATCTGCAAATCCCTTGCGG
>CAYOGD010000014.1:0-19336 GCA_964403395.1 uncultured Alkaliphilus sp. | reverse complement strand
CGCTCACCGACGGAACGGGGTTTAAGTTTACGGTTTCCGAGTATTTTACTCCCAATGGTACTAATATTCACGGTACCGGGATAGAACCGGATATTGTGGTGGAGTTACCTGAGGAACTGGATGAAGAACTTGAAATTGAGACCTATGAAGATACACAGTTGAAGAGGGCCATAGAGGAACTCAGAAAAGAGATGTAATAGATAGCGGGCAAAAATTATGCAACAGACTATAGGGGCATTTAAAAAAGGAATATAATGAAATAAAAACACCCAGATTTCGGGGTGTTTTTATTAGTTTTAAATTATGATATAATGATAGTAGGGGGGAAGGAGTCAGGCAGAAGCCGGAGGAGAGATATATGGAAAAATTTAAAATTGTATCTGATTTTGAACCTACGGGCGATCAGCCGGAGGCAATAGATGCTTTAGCTAAGGGAATTAATTCCGGGGCGAAGCATCAAGTATTGTTAGGGGTTACAGGTTCCGGAAAAACTTTTACCATGGCAAATGTGATAGAAAAAGTTCAAAGGCCTACCCTGGTGATCGCTCATAATAAAACTTTGGCTGCACAACTTTGCAGCGAATTTAAGGAGTTTTTTCCAAACAATGCGGTGGAATATTTCGTGAGCTATTATGATTATTATCAACCTGAGGCATATGTTGTGCACAGTGACACCTATATAGAAAAAGATTCATCTATAAATGATGAAATTGATAAATTGAGGCATTCTGCTACATCTGCTTTATTAGAAAGGCGGGATGTCATCATAGTAGCGAGCGTTTCTTGTATATATGGACTGGGGGATCCGGTAGAATATAAGAGGCTGGTAGTTTCTCTCAGGACAGGCATGGAAAAGAGCAGGGAAGAAGTTTTGAGGCAGTTGGTAAATATACAATATGAAAGAAATGATATAAATTTTGTCCGTGGAACATTCAGAGTAAGAGGAGATACCGTAGAAATATTTCCCGCCTCATCCGCGGACAATGTTCTTCGTGTCGAATTTTTTGGCGACGAGATTGAACGGATAATAGAAATAAACAGCTTGACCGGAGAGATAATCGGGGTAAGGCAGCATGCCTCAATCTTTCCGGCATCCCACTATGCCACAAGTTCGGAAAGGATAGAGACAGCTATAGAAACAATAGAAGAGGAATTGGAAGAGAGAGTCAAACAATTTAAAGAAGAGGATAAACTCATAGAAGCGCAGAGGATACAGCAGCGCACGATGTATGATATCGAGATGTTAAGGGAAGTAGGGTTTTGTCAGGGCATAGAAAATTATTCGAGACATATAACGGGACGGGCACCGGGGAGCAGGCCCTATACCCTCATAGATTATTTTCCGGAGGATTATTTAATCATTGTGGACGAATCTCATGTTACGCTTCCGCAGATCAGAGGAATGTACGGGGGAGACCGCTCGCGAAAGGATTCTTTAGTCAATTACGGCTTCAGATTACCGTCGGCTTACGATAACAGGCCTCTCAATTTTGGGGAGTTTGAAGGGCTGGTAAATCAAATTTTATATGTGAGCGCTACTCCGGGGCCTTATGAGATGGAAAAGAAGGATAAAATTGTAGAGCAAGTGATAAGGCCTACGGGATTACTGGATCCGGCAATCGAGGTCAAGCCTATTGAAGGGCAGATAGATGACTTGATCAGTGAAATAAACAGGAGAGTTGAGAATAAGCAGAGGGTATTGATCACTACGCTCACGAAAAAGATGGCGGAAAATCTGACGGATTATTTGGATGAAATGGATATAAAGGTGAGATATTTACATTCCGATATAAAGACCATAGAGAGGATGGAGATAATCAGGGATCTGCGGTTAGGAGAATTTGATGTTTTGGTGGGTATCAATCTGTTGAGGGAAGGTTTAGATTTACCCGAGGTATCTCTGGTGGCAATATTGGATGCGGATAAGGAAGGATTTTTACGTTCCGAGATTTCATTGATTCAGACAGTCGGCAGGGCTGCCCGAAACGTGGATGGTAAGGTCATCATGTATGCGGATAGAATCACCAAGTCCATGAAAAGGGCTATAGATGAAACTCGGAGAAGGAGAGAGATACAGGAACAGTATAATGTAAAACACAACATAAAGCCGAGATCTATAGAAAAGGGAATCCGGGATGTAATAGAGGCAACCAAGGTTGCAGAGGAAGAGGATAGATACGGGAAAGCGGCAACTAAGAGAATTTTATCTATAGAGGAATTAGAAAAAATAATCAAAGGCCTTGAAAAGGAAATGATGCGGGCGGCCAAGGATTTACAATTCGAGAGGGCTGCGGAATTGAGGGATAAAATCGAATCCTTAAAACGGGATTTTGTGAAGGCCTAGGAATTTAAATGTATTAGAGCTGTCTGGAAATGCCTAAAAATTTCGGGGAAAAGCCATGGGGACTGTCCATTTGGTCAGTCTTTGTTGACCAAGGGGACTGTCCCCTGTGGCTTTTCTGGAGTGGCTTTTTTGGAGTGGCTTTTTTGGAGTGGCTTTTTTGGAGTGGCTTTTCTGGAGAGGCTTTTCCGAAGTGGGCTTTCCGGAGTGACATTTCCGGAGCAAAGAACAAAGTATATATGGGAAGGGATAATTGATGTCAAGAGATAAAATCATTATAAGAGGAGCAAGGGAACATAATTTAAAAAATATAAATGTAGAAGTACCAAGGGATAAATTTATAGTCATAACCGGGATTTCCGGCTCAGGAAAATCCTCATTGGCCCTTGATACAATCTATGCAGAAGGCCAAAGGCGGTATATAGAAAGTTTATCCTCGTATGCGAGACAATTTCTGGGGCAGATGGAAAAACCGGATGTGGAATATATAGAGGGGCTTTCACCGGCAATCTCGATAGACCAGAAAACCACAAGCAAAAATCCGCGTTCTACCGTAGGGACAGTCACCGAGATCTATGATTATCTCAGGTTATTATTTGCCAGAGTGGGTACACCCCACTGCCCCGTATGCGGTATAGAGATCAGCCAGATGGAAGTAGAGCAGATAGTGGATAAAATTATGGAATTAGAGGACGGCACCAGATTACAGCTGTTGGCTCCCATTGTCAGAGGCAGAAAAGGGGAGCATCAAAAGATATTGGAGAAAGTAAAAAAAGAAGGTTTTGTGAGAGTTCGTATCGATGGGGAGGTAAGGGACCTGTATGAGGATATCGAACTTGCCAAGACAATAAAGCACGACATAGAAGTGGTAGTAGACAGGATTGTTGTAAAGGAAGGCATACAGTCAAGGTTGGCGGATTCTATAGAGACAGTGTTAAAACTCAGCGAATCCTTAGTGATCGTGGATGTGATAGATGGAGAAGAGATGTTGTTTTCTACAAAATTCGCATGTCCGGAACATGGGATCGGGATAGAGGAATTGGCTCCCAGGATGTTTTCTTTTAACAGCCCCTTTGGAGCCTGCCCCGAATGCAACGGCATAGGATATATGAGGAATATAGATCCGGAACTGGTGCTTCCTAATAAGAATTTGACAATCAGGGAGGGAGCCGTGGCCCCTTGGAGCGGTTCGGGTGCTGCCAATGATAATACCTACTATTTTAAAATGTTGGACAGTATAGTAAAACAATATGGCTATGATGTGGATACCCCGATAAAGGAAATGCCTGAAGAACTGATTGAGGATATATTATATGGCAGTGGTAAAAAAAGAGTAGAATTCCGATATAAGTCCAGATTCGGAGGGGCGAGAGATTATTCGAATATATTTGAGGGTGTCATCCCCTGTTTGGTCAGGAGATACAGGACAACTAATTCCGAATATGCAAGAGCGAAGATTGACGAGTATACGGCGGAAAATAAATGTGAAGCCTGTAAGGGTGCCAGGCTTAAAGATGTGATATTGGCGGTCACCATTGCAGATAAAAATATTTTTGAAATAACGGAGCTCTCCATAAAGGAGACTAAGCGGTTTTTTGATGAATTAAAATTGGATGAGAGAAAGATGTTCATTGCCCGGCAAATACTGAAGGAAATCAAAGCCAGGTTGAATTTTTTAATAGATGTAGGTTTGGATTATTTGACTTTATCGAGGAGTGCGGCAACTTTAGCAGGTGGAGAATCACAGCGGATTCGTCTGGCTACTCAGATAGGTTCCGGTTTAATGGGAGTTTTGTATATTTTAGATGAACCCAGCATCGGATTGCATCAGAGGGATAACCATAAATTATTAAAGACCTTGAGATATCTGACTGACCTGGGAAATACGGTGATAGTGGTGGAGCATGACGAAGGTACTATGCATGTGGCGGATCACATTATCGATATAGGTCCCGGGGCAGGTGTTCATGGCGGGAATATTGTAGCAGAGGGTACCATAGATGAAATCATGCAGACAGAACAGTCTATCACCGGTCAGTATCTGAGCGGGAAGAGATCGATTGGGGTCCCGGGGAAAAGACGAGAGCCCAATGGCAACTGGATAGAGATAATCGGAGCGGGAGAAAATAATTTAAAAAACATCGATGTCGAAATACCTCTGGGCGTGTTTACCTGTATCACAGGTGTTTCAGGGTCCGGCAAAAGCACATTGATAAACGAAATATTATATAAAAGAATGGCACAGGAGTTAAATCGGGCAAAAGCCAAGCCCGGCATCCACAGGGAGATAAGAGGGATAGAGCATATCGATAAGATAATAGAAATAAGTCAAAGCCCGATAGGCAGAACACCGCGTTCCAATCCTGCCACATATACGGGGGTATTCGATGATATACGTGATATATTTGCACAGACTACAAAGGCCAGGATGCGCGGTTATCTGAAGGGACGCTTCAGTTTTAATGTAAAAGGAGGAAGATGCGAGGCCTGCAAAGGTGACGGTATCATAAAGATAGAGATGCACTTTCTCCCGGATGTATATGTGCCCTGTGAAGTATGTAAGGGCAAAAGATACAACAGGGAAACTCTGGAGGTAAAATATAAGGGAAAGACCATATCCGACATTTTGCAGATGAATGTGGAGGAAGCCCTTGCGTTTTTTGAAAACATACCTAAAATACGGAGGAAACTGCAGACATTATACGATGTGGGTTTAGGTTATATTAAATTAGGGCAATCTTCTACCCAGCTGTCCGGCGGAGAAGCCCAGAGGGTAAAATTGGCATCGGAATTGGGCAAGAGGAGTACGGGTAAAACATTATATATATTGGACGAACCTACTACAGGCCTCCATACCGCGGATATAGACAGGCTGATAGAAGTCTTGCAAAGGCTCGTAGATGGCGGGAATGCGGTCCTGGTTATAGAGCATAATCTGGATGTTATTAAAACGGCGGACTATATTATTGATCTCGGCCCGGAGGGCGGGGACGAAGGCGGGGAAGTTATCGCTACGGGTACGCCGGAACAGATTATAACTGTAGAACAATCTTATACGGGCAAATTTTTAAAGCCGTTATTAGCATAGTGCTTATTATAACTGCTTTTTATCGATGGTAAATTTATCGGGGTCTTCCGTAGGCTAAACTGGTACTGACCGCCCCGGGATGACGGGCATGTCATCCCGAACGAAGTAGAGTGTCATTCCATGGTATCTGAACGAAGTGAAGAATCTATGGTATTACATGTAAGATATATGTATTTATGCATATTTATGGAGGTGGACGGTTCTGTTTATCTTTGAGTATAATTTTGTTAGTTCATGTTATAGGAGGGGAAAATGATCGGTGCAGATATAAAACGAAAATTAGAAACATTGCCGGGTAGGCCGGGAGTGTATATGATGATGGACAAAAATCACAAGATCATATATGTCGGTAAGGCCGTGTCCCTCAAAAACAGGGTGAGACAATATTTTCAGTCTTCTAAAAACCAATCCCCAAGAGTTAGGGCCATGATATCCCATATAGACACATTTGAATATATAATCACAGATACGGAACTGGAAGCTCTGATATTAGAATGTAACCTGATAAAGGAAAACAGGCCCAAGTATAATGTCTTATTGAGGGATGACAAAACATACCCCTATATAAAGATTACCCTGGGTGAGGAATATCCCAGGTTGATCAAGACCAGAAGGGTAATCGGGGATGGAGCCAGATATTTTGGCCCTTATACAAATGAGGGGGCTTTGAATGAGACCATAGAGATCATCAACAACATATACCCCATAAGAAAATGCAATAACAATATAGAAAGAATGATTAAAAACAGCGAGAGGCCTTGTTTAAATTATCATATAGAAAAATGCACGGGCCCGTGCACCGGAGAAATCGACAGGGCGGAATATATGGACATGATACACGAGATAATCATGTTTTTGGACGGCAAGGAAGAGGAACTTATCTATAAAATAGAGGGGGAAATGAAGAGGGCTGCGGATATGATGGATTTTGAAAAAGCGGTTAAATATAGGGATCAGATAGCAGCTCTCAACAGTATAGCGGAAAAACAAAAAATAGTCTCTATAAATGGGCAGGATCAGGATATCATCGCTATGGCACAGGGGGACGGGGACAGCTGGGTACAGGTGTTTTTCGTCCGTAAAGGGAAACTTATCAGACGTGAACATTTTATATTAAAAAACACAGGGGATAATACAGAACAAGAGATTATTTCATCATTTCTGAAACAGTTTTATAGCGATTCTAATTTTATACCCAAAGAAATATTGATAGAAAAACAGGTGGAGGATTTAAAAGTATTGGAGGAATGGCTGAGCGATAAGAGGGGGAATAAAGTTATTATCAAAGTTCCGCAGAGAGGAACTAAAAAACAGCTATTGGAGATGGTAAAGAAAAATGCGATTATCACCATGAAGCAAAACATGGAGATGAAAGGGCTGCTAAGGGAAAGAACCGAAGATACACTGAAGGAGTTTGCCGAATTGTTAAATTTGGAACAAATACCCCAACGGATAGAATGTTTTGATATTTCAAATATACAGGGGGTGGATTCCGTCGCCTCAATGGTAGTGTTTGAGGATGGAAACCCCAAAAGGAGCGATTACAGAAGGTTCAAAATTAGGACTGTAGAGGGGCCCGATGATTACGCCAGCATAGAGGAAGTGATTGGAAGGCGTTTCAGGAGGGGGACGGAAGAAATCCGAGATATTATCGAGGGGTCTCTAAAGATATTAGAAGGTAAGTTTGCTGTCTTTCCGGATTTGATAATGGTGGATGGTGGATTGGGCCAAGTCAACAGTGTAAAAAAAGTTTTAAACTCTTTAGGGTTGGATGTTCCTGTATGCGGCATAGTGAAGGATGAAAAACATCGCACTAGAGGATTGGTATATGAAGGAAATGAAATACATGTTAAAAAAGTATCCAACCTTTTCAGATTGATAACTAAAATACAAGACGAAGCACATCGTTTTGCTATCAATTATCATAGAAGCCTCAGAAAAAAAAGTGTATTACAGTCTATATTAGAAGAAATACCGGGGATAGGAAAGGTGAGAAAAAGGGCCTTGATGGTGCATTTTAGAACTATTGATAGAATAAAAAATGCAACATTGGAAGAATTGTTAGAAGTGAAAGAAATAAATGAAAAGGTGGCGAAAAATGTAATGCAGTTTTTCGAAGGCCACAGGCTATAAAATACATTTACAAAGGCCCGTTAAAATGGTATTATATAATTGTGATATTTTTAATTATTGCGGAATATTTGGCTGTTGAGTTGAACATCTGGGGTTTTGCAAATAATGTTGGAATAGGGGGGATTTAATGCTGTTTTTTGTCTAATGGCATCGAATGTTGAAATCTCATAGCTATAAGTGTATAATTATAGTGTACTCTATAATTAATATTTTAAACATAATAAGAGTAAGTATAGTATAAATGTTGTACATGCATAACTGCTGGATAGGCTGTAGGGGAATGTAATTCTCTTCTATAATAATAAGCTACAATAACAAACTACATTTATTTTGAAAGGAGTGGGGTATGAATGGCCTGTTGTGAAGCTAACAAAGGTTGTGATGAAAAAGGAAATGTTGCAGTAAAAGATGTGGACAAATTGGACCAGATACTAAGCAAATACGAGGGCATGAAGGGTAGTCTCATTAGTATTTTGCAAGATGTTCAAGGGCTTTACGAATATTTACCGATAGAGGCATTAAATTACGTATCGGAAAAGACCGGAATTAAGCTTGCTAAGATCTATGGTGTTGCAACTTTTTATACTCAATTTAGATTAGATCCGGTAGGTAAGCACGTGATATTACTTTGTCAGGGAACTGCCTGTCATGTTAACGGTTCAAAGGCTGTAGAAGAAGCAATCTGCGAGGAACTGGAAATAGGCGAGGGAGAAACTACGGAGGATGGTTTATTTACCTTAACAAATGTGGCATGTTTAGGATGCTGCAGTTTGTCGCCGGTAATGATGATAGACGGTGAAGTATATGGCAAATTAACCGCGAAAAAGGCCAGAGAAATTCTTAAGGAAATAAGAGCGAGGGAAGAATAATATTTCAATAAGACAGAGGAAGGATAATATAAAGTAAAGGGGGAGCAGTATATGAAACTTATTGTGGGGCAAGGAAGCTGTGGTATAGCTGCCGGAGCCGCTAAGGTATATAAGGCTTTAGAAGAAGAAATTAAAAACAGCGATGTAGACATAGAAATGGGAACTACCGGGTGTATCGGTTCATGTTATTTAGAGCCCATAGTAGATTTTATAGATGACAGCGGTAAAAAAATAACTTTCGTAAAAGTAGACGAAGAAATGGCAAAAGGAATAGTTAAAGACATAGTTGCCGACAAGGCCAAATCTAATGAATGCATTATAGATGATGAAGATAAAGAAGCCTTTGCCAAACAGAAAAGGCTTACCTTGAGAAACTGTGGAGTTATTAACCCTGAAAAGATAGATGAATATATAGAATCCGGGGGATATAAAGCCATTGAAAGATGCATTAAAGAGATGACACCTGAAGAAGTGATAGAGGAAATAAAAGACTCAGGTTTAAGGGGTAGAGGTGGAGCAGGTTTTCCCACCTGGTTTAAATTAAATGCAGCACGGCAATCGCCCGGACTTGAAAAATACTTGGTTTGTAATGCGGACGAGGGAGACCCGGGTGCTTTTATGGATAGAAGTGTACTTGAGGGAGACCCCCATGCTTTAATTGAAGGTATGATAATAGCCGGGTATGCAATTGGATCCCCGGAAGGAATTATATATGTAAGGGCTGAATATCCTTTAGCGATTAAAAGATTAGAGATCGCCATGGCACAAGCGGAAGAAAAAGGATATTTAAACAAAGACCTATTTGGTGAAAACAAATTCAAATTCAATTTAAGGATCAAGGCAGGTGCCGGAGCCTTTGTATGCGGGGAAGAAACGGCGTTACTTGAATCATTAGAAGGCAACAGAGGAACACCTAGGCCAAAGCCTCCATTCCCGGCACAAAAAGGATATTGGGGCAAGCCTACAAATATTAATAATGTTGAAACTCTTGCCAATATACCATTTATACTGGCTAACGGTCCCGATGCTTTTGCATCTGTAGGAACAGAAGACAGTAAAGGAACTAAATTGTTTGCACTTGCGGGTAAAATTAAAAAAGGCGGATTAGTTGAAGTTCCCATGGGTATGACAATAAGAGAAATAATTTTCGGCATAGGCGGAGGAATTGTTGAAGATAAAGAATTTAAGGCCGTACAAATGGGCGGACCATCGGGAGGATGTATACCTGCGAAGTTTTTAGATACACCGATCGATTATAAATCCATCCAAGAAACGGGTGCTATCATGGGTTCCGGCGGTATGGTTGTCATGGATGAAACAACATGTATGGTAGATATGGCAAGATTTTTCTTAGACTTTACATGTAAAGAATCTTGTGGAAAATGTACACCATGTCGTGAAGGTACCAAAAGAATGTTAGAAATGCTTGAAAAAATAACTGAGGGCAAAGGTGAGCCCGGAGATATAGAAAAATTAGAAGAATTAGGCGAATTTATAAGTGCCGCCTCCCTTTGTGGTTTAGGCCAGACTGCTGCAAATCCTGTGCTTACAACAATAAAATATTTTAGAGACGAGTATGAGGCACATATTTATGATAAAAAATGCCCGGCAAAACAATGTAGTGCTTTATTGACATATACAATAGATCCTGAGAAATGTACCGGTTGTACTATATGCGCCAGAAATTGTCCTGCGGATGCTATTACGGGAGTACTTAAAGAAACGCATAAAATTAATCAAGATCTATGTATTCAATGCGGTAAATGTTATGAAGTTTGTAGATTTGATGCTGTAACAGTTGAATAGTCTGCATGTGCATAGTAAGAAGGGGCAAATCCTGACGTATGGCTAGACAGAATTATTTTATAAAATTGGGAATATATGTTTTAGTATTCCTAATTTTATAAAGAAACATAATTTAAATAAATGGGGGGAAAAAGATGAGATATGTAACTCTTACGATAGACGGGAAAAAAGCAGTCGTACCTGCGAGTTATACTATATTTCAAGCCGCTGAAGAAATTGGTATAGAGATACCGGCATTATGTTATGATCCGGACTTGGAAATAGTAGGGGCTTGTAGATTGTGTCTGGTGGAAATCGAGGGCAATCCAAAATTGCACACTTCCTGTTCTATGGCGGTAACCGACGGCATGGTGGTTCATACTGAATCAGAAAAAGTTGTTAACGCAAGGAAAATGGTATTACAATTGCTTTTAGATAACCATCCAAACGATTGTTTGACCTGTCAAAAAGCAGGGGAATGCCTATTGCAAAAATATGCATACATGTATGATGTTAAGTTCAGAGAGCATGACGGTGCTTATAAACCGGAATACACGGACACTTCCAGTCCATATATTCTAAAAGATGAAGCTAAATGTATACTTTGTCATAAATGTGTCAGAATTTGTGAACAGGTAGCCGACAGACAGGTTTTAACTTTTGCTAACAGGGGATTCGGCACTAAGGTGGCATTCGATGCGGATATGTCAATAGAAGAATCAAGCTGTGTATCCTGCAACAGATGTGTTACAATATGCCCTGTCGGTGCATTGTTAGACAAGAGAGTTATGGGCAAGACCAGAATTTGGGATGGTGAGGTAACTGAATTTAAATGCAAGGCTTGTGAATATGGTTGTGATTTTGAGGTCCTATCTAAAGGTGGAAAGAATGTAGCCGTAAGGGCAAAATCACCCGGTGAGGGCAGGCCATTGTGCTTAAAGGGAAGGCTGACTTCCGAATTCTTAAATTTGGATGATCCTGAAGTTGCTTATATAAAGGAAGATGGTAAATTTGTAGAAGCAAGTTGGGAAAAAGCATTAGAAATTGAAGGTATATTAGATAAGTTAGAAAAAATGGATTCAAAAACTGTAGAATAATAATGTTAGTAGTTGAAGGGAAAGGGGGCTGAACAATGGTAAAAATAGAAATTAATGGGGTAACGCACGAAGTACCAAGGGATTTTACTGTGCTTCAGGCCTGTAGACAAGTGGGTATTGATATACCTACATTATGTTACGATGAGAGGTTAGAAGCCCATGCCGCATGTAGGATGTGTGTGGTGGAAGTGGAGGGCATGAGGACTCTCATGACTTCATGTTCACTTCAGGTATCCGATGGCATGAAGGTACAGACGCACAGCCCAAAAGTAATAGAAGCAAGAAGGTATGTTTTAGACCTATTGATGTCAAACCATCCGAATGACTGTTTGACCTGCGAAAAATCCGGGGAATGTAAACTGCAGGATTACTGTTATGAATATGGAGTTGTCGGAGGCACTTTTATAGGTGAGCGAAGGGATGAGTCCCCGGATGAAAGCAATGAATTTTATGATTATGAACGCAACAAATGTATACTTTGCGGTAGATGTGTCAGGGTTTGCGAAGAGTTACAATGCACAAATGCGTTGACTATAGATAATAGGGGATTCGGGTCCTTAGCCGATACTCCTTTTAGGGCAGGACGTGCTGAGTCTATATGTGTATCTTGCGGAAACTGCGTAGCAGTATGTCCCGTAGGTGCACTTATGCCTAAGAGGGAGAAAAATGTCAGGGCTTGGGATACCGAATCGGTAAAGACCACCTGCACATATTGTGGAGTTGGTTGTCAGTTAGAACTTATAACACATAATGGTAAGGTAATCGGTTCAAGACCGGTTGAGCAAGGTGAACCTAATCATGGATTATTATGTGTAAAGGGTAGCTATGCAACTGATTTTATTAACCATGAGGATAGATTGAAAACTCCACTTATAAGGAAAAATGGAGTTTTAGAGGAAGCATCTTGGGAAGCGGCATTTAATCTTGTAGTTTCAAAGATAAGAGAGACTAAAGAGAAATATGGCCCTAATTCTTTAGGCGGATTTACATCCGCAAGATGTACGAATGAGGACAATTATCTGTTCCAGAAATTGTTCAGGGCAGTGATTGGAACTAACAATATAGATCACTGCGCTAGGCTCTGACATTCCGCTACGGTTGCAGGTCTTGCAACTACGCTTGGAAGCGGAGCCATGACAAACAGTATTGCAGAGGTAATAGATAATGATGTTATATTTGTTATCGGCACAAATACTACGGAAAATCACCCTGTTATAGGGACACAAATGAAACGTGCAAAGGCAAAGGGTGCTAAGCTGATAGTAGCCGAACCTAGGAGAATAGAACTTGCAGATGAGGCGGATGTATTCTTACAGATAAAACCCGGATCAAATATAGCGCTCCTGAATGGGATGTTGAACTATATAATTGAAAACGATCTGCATGACAAGGAATATATAGCAGAAAAAACCGAAGGCTTTGAAGAAATAAAAGAAGCCGTAAAAGATTATACCCTTGAAAAGGTTGCTGAAATATGTGACGTAGATAAGGATGATATTGCAAAAGCGGCCAGGATGTATGCTGAGGCGGACGGAGCGGGTATATACTATGCTATGGGTATAACACAACATAGGACCGGAACTCATAATGTAATGGCTACATCTAATCTGGCACTTGCTTGTGGAAATATAGGAAGAGAACGCGCAGGGGTGAATCCGTTGCGTGGGCAAAATAATGTGCAAGGCGCATGCGACATGGGAGGATTGCCTGCAGATTACCCGGGATATCAAAAAGTATTCAATGATGAAATTGCTCAGAAATTTGAAAAAGCATGGGGCGTTGAAAATCTTCCAAGAGAAGGCGGTCTAACTACACCCGACATGTTGGATGCAATTGAAGACGATAGCATAAGATTCTTGTATGTGATGGGAGAAAACCCGATGGTATCCGACCCGGACATAAACCATGTAAAACATGCTCTTGAAAGTATAGATTTCCTAGTAGTTCAAGATATTTTCTTAACCGAAACTGCTGCACTTGCGGACGTTGTTCTTCCGGCTGCTTCATTTGCGGAAAAAGACGGAACCTTTACAAACACAGAGAGAAGAGTCCAAAGGGTAAGAAAGGCTATTGAGCCTATAGGGGATTCTAAAGCTGATTGGGCAATATTGATGGAAATTATGAGAAGATTGGGATATGACAAGTTCTACCAGAATTCATCCAGGATAATGGAAGAGATAGCCAGCGTTACACCGCAGTATGGCGGTATAACATATGACAGGTTGGAGAATGAAGGGTTACAGTGGCCATGTCCTACTGAGGATCATCCCGGAACTAAATATTTGCATAAGGGGAAAATAGCTAGAGGTAAGGGATTATTCTATCCGGTTGAGCATATAGGAAGCGCAGAGATTAAAGATGATGAATATCCATTCATATTGACTACCGGAAGGATACTATATCATTATCATACCAGGAGTATGACCGGACGAGAAGAAGGATTGAACAGAGTAGCACCCGCTTCATTTATAGAAATAAACAGGTGTACGGCAGATAAACTAGGGTTTAAAAATGGTGAGCTAATTAAAGTTACCTCAAGAAGAGGAAGCGTAAATGTAGCTGTTAAAATTACCGATATAGTAGATGAGGATGTAGTATTTATGCCATTCCATTATGCGGATGGGGCTGCAAACTACTTGACCGGTGCGGCATCAGACCCTATATCCAAAATACCTGAATATAAAGTGTCAGCGGTCAGATTAGAAAAAGTAGGCTAAGAAACTATGAAGTATGATATAGGAGATATGATATAGGAGAGCAAAATGCTCTCCTATATTTTTTTACTGTCTATAATATATAATATAAAATAATTTTAATTTCTGTTCTGTTGTATCTGTGGTAACATGTAAGTGGAAATAATTTGATTCAACATCGATGGGCTCTTTTGAAAAAAATAGAATGAATATATAATAGGTGAGGAAGATTGCTGATAGAGGATGATTAAAAACAAGTGGGTAAAAATGTTTTAAATTGGAGGCCTGTAAAGTGGCGGTTATAGAGAAAATATACGTTAAAAGAGACGATATATGGAATCAGGAAGAAAAATTGGATCTTCATACCTGTGAATTAAAAGAGGGCAAGAGAAGTGTCAGTTTTGTTTCTTCCGAAGGAAATAATAGGCTTATTGATGACAGTATCAAGGGATTTTGTCATATAAAATTTAGAGCCAATCTTGTCATTGATGGTATAGACGTAGAGGATTTAACTAAGGGGGAATTACTTCAAATAGGAAGCGCCATTATAAAGATTACAGAAGTGGGGAAGGAATGTTATGATGACTGTCCCATTGTAAAAAAATTTAATATTCTATGCTCCGTGAACAAACAAATCTTTTTTGGGGAAGTTTTAAAAGCCGGGATTATTAAGGAAAGAGACAGTATAATATTTTTGTCACCTTAAGATAACACCTGTTCTTTAAATGCGTATCGATACGAAATGATTCAAAAATGATTTAAAATACTTCAAATTAACCCTTTACAGCCATAAAAGTTGGTGATATAATGAAAAGTGTACTGATGGAGCGTTACATTCAGCAGTTATATACATACGTATTAAAAAGGGGAGGCTTGAACTGTGAATAAAAATTTGAAGTCCGAGGGGATACAGGATTTAACGATATTGGGACTATTAATTGCCTTGGTGGCCGTATCCACAATGGTTATTAAAATTCCAACTATTGCTACCCAGGGGTATATTCACTTAGGTGACAGCATGATATTTTTAGCAGCTATTATGTTCGGTAAAAAGAAAGGTGCCATTGCGGGGGGCCTAGGTTCCGCCATGGCGGATCTATTTTTAGGGTACACCCATTGGATATTGCCTACATTTATTATCAAAGCTTTGATGGGATATGGCATCGGCATTATCGCGGACCGGGAAAGCAATAATTTAATTAATTTGAGAAACAGTATTGCCTTAGTATTTGGGGCCGGTTGGATGGTGCTCGGTTATTTTGTAGCAGGTGGAATTATGAAGGGAAGTTTTCTGGTTGCCGCATCCAGTGTGCCTGCCAATTTAATTCAGGGTTTTGTAGGTGCCCTATTGTTCATACCGATAGGTGTCGCTTTAAAAAGGACTAAGTATTTTGAGCAGCATGTACTGAAACAATAAGAAATGAAAAAGATAACTCTAAGAATTATTATTTAAGGAGGATATAGAAATCAAATTCTGTATCCTTTTTTTATGCCCTAACCTAATTTGTATGACCAAAGGGAGCGAACAAATTGATGGTAGGCTAAAGCTATCGCCCTATCGTTGTGTCCGAATAAACAGTTTAATACTTTGATAATTGGTTATATAAATTATAGGGGAAAAATAAAAACATAACTATATGCCATATAGGAAGGACAAAATATGTTTGCGATCCCGGCACAGAGATATTAAAATTATAGAATGGGGAAAAACTATGTATATAAATGGGGATTTTGTTTTAAAGAGCGATTTTGAAATCAGAGAAATCAGGCGGGAGGATGAAAACGGGGATGTGGATCTCTTCATACCTATAGAATATAGGACGGTTAATTTATTCATACCCTTTATAGATAAAAGTAAAATGTCCAGAATGCAACTGTGCAAGGTTAAAAATATAGTTATCAGATTTAATACTAAGGCAGGAAATAATATGTGTAGTATTCATTTTCTAAAGGATATAGATTTGCTTTCACATCTGCTCAACTTTGAGCTCAATTATGAAAATCATGAGATAATTATTGAGCAGGAGGAATACGGTGTATCTTTTATAGTAGCAAAAAAGGAAAATTAAAGGGTTTTGTTTATGAGTAATTGTTTGGATGGGAAACAAATATACTGTTAAATATAGTATAATATATAAGGTAGGGCCTAAGGTAAGAGGATGATTTGTTAGATATGGTTATGGTTTAAGCGGAAGGGAGCACAAATATGAATGTTCAAAACAATATAATGGTATGTGTGACAAAACAAAAAACCTGTGAGAAACTTATTCAATCCGGGGTTAAAATCAAAGAACAAAGGGAAGGTAATCTCTTTGTTGTTCATGTGGCACCTACGGGTTGGAATTTTTTGGGCAATTCAAGCGAGGGGGAGGCCCTGGATTATCTATTTGAAATTTCAAAATCTGTAGGGGCGGATATGACGGTGTTGAGATCATCGGAAGTTGTCAAGACCATAATAGATTTTTGTAAAGATAATGATATCAGCATTATTGTTTTGGGAGAATCTCCGGGAGTAACGGGGCACGATAATATCATTGTTAAGCTAAAAAAAAGATTACAGCCGGAAATTGAAATAAATGTGGTTCCCGCTGATTAAGGTTACAGTATAAGGAAATAGAAGTTTATACGGTCAATTTATAACATTTAAAATAAGCATGGGGAGAAGTCGGAAATGAACAAGGGACAACCTATATATAGGACTTATTCACAATATTTGATAGAAAAATACGGTGAAAAGGTATATAAGCTTCCAATAAAATTGCCGATAACTTGTCCGAATCGCGACGGAAAACTTGGCACGGGAGGGTGCACTTTCTGTGCCGAGGGAGGTACCGTATTTGAAAATTTGCCTTATTACGGTACGGTAGAACAACAGATTAAAAATATAAGAAAGCATATAAGGGAAAAATATAAGGCAAATAAATATATCGCATATTTTCAAAATTTTTCGAACACATATATGCCTATAGATGTTTTTAAGGCCTATGTGGAAGCTGCGGTTATGGAAGATATAGTGGAGATTGCTATCTCTACAAGGCCGGATTGTATTAAGAAAGAATATCTTGAGTTTTTGAGTGATTTTAAGATGAGGACAGGCCTGGAGGTATCGCTTGAATTAGGACTTCAAACAGTAAATTATCATACGCTCAATAAAATAAATAGGGGGCATACCCTGGGAGAGTTTATAGATGCCGTTCTATCTATAAAAAAGTATGGATTTGAAATATGTGTACATTTGATACTCAATTTACCGTGGGACAATATGGATGATGTGATCGAAAATGCAAAATTTGTAAGTGCACTTGAACTTGAACAGGTCAAATTGCACGCTCTGTACATAATGGAAAATACGGTGATGGGAGAACAGTATAAAGCGGGTAAAATAAAACTTATTTCTGTAGAAGAATATAAAGAAAGGGTTATTACCTTTTTAGAATATCTATATCCTGATATTGTTATACAGAGGCTCATCGGAAGAGCACCGAAGGAGTGCAGTTTATTTGTTAATTGGAATATGAGTTGGTGGAAAATACGGGATGAAATTCATGAACAGATGAGAAACGGCGGAAGGTATCAGGGAAAAAAGGCGGATTATTTAGGTGGGAAATCATTAAGATAATATTGTTTTTAGGCAGGTAAAAGGATGTTATACGGGATGTTTAAGGGTATATATTATTAAAATATTCTTAGGAGGGTGTACTCATGATAAAACTTATAGTTGGGGCTGCAGGGACCGGAAAAACTAAGATGTTAACCCGATTAGCCAATGAGGATGTAAAAAAAACCAGAGGGCATCTGGTTTATATCGATTATAAGGATGGGCGCATGTTGAGGGTCGACCATAAGATAAGATATATTAATATAGATGAATATCAAATTTCGGGCGAACAAGGTTTATATGGTTTTATTTGCGGAGTGATAGCATCTAATTATGATATAGAAACAATCTATATTGACGGTTTATATAAGATAATAAATGCAGGGTCGGATAATCTGGAAGAGCTTTTTAAAAGGCTTGATAGTATTGGAGATAAATATGATATTGATTTTGTAATAACCATAAGTTGTGATAAAGAAGATTTACCGGGATATTTAAAAACCTATCAATCCATATAAAAAGGTAAAAACCTCGCTGTCTCGATGGAGGATGCACTGGGGACGGTTCGAGGACTTTTTCAGCGGTCTCGGACAATTTGGGGTTCACCCCGGTATATTTTTAAAATATATATGCCGGGGTTAGCGCATAATATATATATGTTGATTTGAAGATTATTTTAATGAGGAGGATATATATGAAGATAAAGGTTGGAATCAATGGATTTGGAAGGATTGGCAAGGCGGTCCTCAGAATAGCGCTGGAACAGGATGGGGATGTGGATATTATTGCCATAAATAGCACCAGTGGCCCGCAAAATCATGCACATATATTTAAATATGATTCTCTATACGGAAGGATAAATGAAGAGGTCAGGGCGACGGAAGATGCGCTATACATAGGGGATAAAAAAATACAATTCACGGCATTCAGGGATCCGGCCGATATTCCGTGGGGTGATATGGGTGTAGATATAGTTGTAGAAGCTACGGGATTATTTTTGACCAGGGAAGATGCTTCTAAACATATAGAAGCCGGAGCAAAAAAGGTGATTATATCTGCACCGGCAAAATCCGGGGAAGACTTAAACATCGTTATGGGTGTAAATGAGGAAGAATATGATCCGGAAAGGCATCATATTTTATCTAATGTATCTTGTACAACAAATTGTTTGGCACCGGTTGCAAAGGTGCTGCATGATAACTTTGGTATCAGGAACGGCTTAATGACCACGATCCATGCTTATACCAACGATCAGAGAATACTGGATTTACCGCATAAGGACCCAAGAAGGGCCAGGGCGGCGGCAGAATCTATCATACCGACAACCACCGGTGCGGCTAAATCTGTGGCTAAGGTTATTCCATCCTTAGAAGGAAAATTAAATGGAATTGCTATGAGGGTACCTATCCCGGTTGTGTCCGTAGTCGATCTTGTAGTTGAATTGGACAAGGATACGACTGTAGAAGAAGTAAATCAAAAATTTAGAGAAGCGGCGTCCGAGGGGCCTATGGAGGGAATTTTAGGCTATACGGAGGAGCCCTTAGTGTCTATTGATTACAAAAAAGATTCCAGATCCTCCATAATCGATGCTTTATCGACCATGATGGTGGGCGAAAGGATGTTGAAGGTGCTTGCATGGTATGATAATGAATGGGGATATTCTTGTAGAATCATCGATGTGGCTAAGTATATAGCTAAAAAAGGATTATAAGAGTGATGCATCGGGGACGGT
>CAYOGD010000013.1:0-20088 GCA_964403395.1 uncultured Alkaliphilus sp. | reverse complement strand
GTTATCCCCCTGTACAGGGTAGGTTGCCCACGCGTTACTCACCCATCCGCCACTAACCTCATCATTATCGACCCGAAGGTTTCAAATAAATCGGCCCGTTCGACTTGCATGTGTTAGGCACGCCGCCAGCGTTCATCCTGAGCCAGGATCAAACTCTTATGTTTAAAATTTTGAATCTCTGGGTTTCGCACTGAATAATTATTATTCAAATACGATTTTCATTTTTAAAAATGAATCTCGGAATTTAACCGAGTGGACAGATTGCGCAAAATTAAAAATCTTGACAACCTATCCGTGCTGGCTTAAATCTATACTGTTTAGTTTTCAAAGACCTCTTTTTACCAGTTTATAGTTTACAGTGTATAGTGTATAGTTAAAAGAATCTGTTAACTGCTAACTTTTAACTTTTGACTTTTGACTTTTAACTATCAACTTTTAACTATTAGCTATTAACTTTTAACTATCACCTGCCCAATTGCAGTGACTTGTTAAGTATAGCACATTCTTAATACCATGTCAACATCTTTTTAAAAATTAGGTTGTAATACGACCATAATGTTAAATGTTCGGCATTTCTTGATTTATATGACCAGAATCAAGAGCAACCTAAAGTAATATACCATACATTTTTGTTAATGTCAATTTATTTTTCGACATTTAATATTTTAATATAGTTTGTGATACCATCGGTGATTTTATCCCATTCTCTCGCAACTAGATAAATTTACCCTCACTCATCTATTACCCAATATGATAACAATTAATAAATAATCATAATATTATTATTTTTTGTTTTTTACCGCCTTTTTTAAAACTTTTTCATAAACATTCTTCTTCTTCTATTGCTGGTACTCAATATTTTAAATAAATAAGCCCTATATATCATGAAATAAGAAAACCAGATCTGTCCTATAATATATATAAGAAAGCCCTTGAGCGAAACAGATACGCTGGTGAACGATATAAAATAATTGAATACATTGTTAACAATTCTGAATATACTCAAAGATTGGCCACTTATAAAATAGAAAATTGCTAATAAAATTATATTTGGAATAAACCATTCTACCCAATTATCTCTTACAAAATCAATCGAATACATAATAGTTTCTCCCGGGCTATAATGTTTTTGATATGTAATCTCCGGTATCGGATTAAATAACACAAAAGTTAAAAAAGTTATAATTAAACTGAATGCACCGGAACCCATAAGATTGGCAAACAGGGGCGCTGCAAAGTCAAGTATAAGCTTTGCTACATAACCTATAAATAAAATGGACCAAATTTTGTTTAAATATGGTGTGAAGCCATTTTTAAAATCTTGAAAATTAAAATAACCCCTGTTTAATATCGTGCTTAAAAGATATAAGTAATTTGAAATTAAAGCACTGGTAACAATAATGGAAACTATTCCCCCCAATATTCCAAAATATCTCAGGCTCATCGCTAATATAATAGTAGCTGTAGAATAAAATAATCCGGTAAAAATTATGGGCCAGTTTTTAATTACGCTTATTAAAGCCCTTTTCGCAACATCTCGATTTGTATAATAAATATCTTTGAATATTTCCATCTATAATCTACCTCCTACCCATTAAAAGTTATTTTATGATTTTTGGAATTTTCAAGTGCTTTGTTTTCCATCAAATAATCAAATAAAACAATTATTTGTTCTCGCTTTATTTTTTCAATTTTATACCCTATTGCATCAAGCCCCGTCACATCCATATCAAATAATTCGAAATGAACCCGTTTTATAATCTGTTTTGCGGACATGCCTACATACAGAGGTAAATATTTCTCTATATTTTCATCCTTCTGTAGGAATTCGTGGCATTTGTTTTTAAAATCGTCCCTTTCTATTCTATTCAATATTTGCGGCAAGAAAGAGGTTTTTGTATTTTTTAAAAAATCTAATTTCAAAACTTCTTTAAATATTTCCAAATTATCAAATTTATTAGAACCATAAAATCCAACAAGTATTTCATACAATTTATTTTTGCTGTGCGACATATGATGGTATCCGTTGCTTTTCCAATATTTCCACAATTCCTCAAAACATTTAAAACTGTTTGAATAAAAGTTTTGAATTATAAATTCAATGCTATCAGTAAATATACCTGAATTCCAATATACCTCTACCATCTCTTCCAGGCCTTTTAATCTAAGTATGTCTCCGAATGAAAGCCACTCTGTTTCCATAACCTCGTATGGTGGATTATCCGAATAAATATACCCATAATCTAAAGCCCTGTCCCTCAATCCCGAACCCTTGAGCAATTTTAAAAAACCAACCTGAAGTTTTTCCGGCCTGAGCTTAAATACATCGTCAAAAGATTTCCTGAATGAAAAATAATCCTCTTCCGGCAGGCCCACTATTAAATCTAAATGTTGGTGTATATTTCTACCCCGTGAAATTTCCCTGACCACCGAACACAATTTTTCAAAATTCATCTGCCTGTCAATTTCCTTTAGGGTCTTCTCATTAGTAGTCTGCACACCTATTTCGAATTGAAATAATCCCACAGGTACTGTTCCTAAAAATTTTAATGATTCATCATCTAAAAGATCCGCTACAATTTCAAAATGAAAATTTATTTTTCTATCGTGATTCTCTGAAATATAGTTCATGATCTCCATTGCATGGGTTTTTTTGGCGTTAAAGGTCCTGTCCACAAACTTCACTTGTTTTACACCCTGATCAATAAAAAATCCTATTTCCTTTTTTACACGTTCTAAAGATAAAAATCTAACCCCCGACATAGCTGATGATAAGCAATATTGACAATTAAACGGGCAACCCCTGGAACTCTCATAATACAAAATTTTATTGTCTTCGAGCTCCTCCCCTTCGTAGGGAAAAGGCAAATTATCCATTGAAATCATAGTATTTCTTGGCTCCGTAATCACTATCCGCCCTTTTGCCCTGAAGGCTATACCCTGTATTAACGAATAATCACCGTCACTTTTTAATGACAATATGAGTTCTCTAAATGTTTCTTCCCCCTCGCCAATAACAACAATATCAACCGCGTCATTTTCTTTCATAAGAGCCTTTGTATCAAAGGATACTTCCGGTCCTCCTAAGACTGTAATCACTTCCGGCATAACCTTTTTTATATGCCCGGTTATATAATTAATCATATCTATATTCCATATATAGCATGAGAAACATAGAATACTTGGCCTATAATCATAAATTTCCTGTATAATATAATTCACGTTATTGTTAATAGTAAATTCTCTGATCCCGACATCCTCATGCAATATATCTATTATTGATTTTTCTAAATAACGTACCGCCAGATTTGTATGGATGTACTTTGTATTCAGTGCTGTTAACAATACTCTCATAATTTACCTTCTTTCCTAATATTATGATATCTAAGTTAGCGTGAAGATTTACAATTCATAACAGCATTGTTTTCTTGCCCATTATAGCATATACCCCACCTTTTTTAAAAACAACAAATTGCCTATAAACAAAATATAACCATTAACTTTTTGTAGCATGTGTGCTATTATTGTAGTTGTTGTTATACTTGATAAATGTTTTCAATATAGATAAAAATTAAAATAATGAATGGTGGTGCTGTATTGCTTCCTCAAACACATAGAATTATTTCAGAACATGTCTATGATAATATAAAGAATATTCTCGGTGTGAATTTAAATAAACGCAGCCTAATTTATGGCAGCATTAAACCTGATATCGCATATAACTTAGTTAAACTTGAACATTTCAAACCCCAGTCCTTTGATTTTATTTGTGATGAAATAAATAAATTGTCCGGTTATAAATTTAAATCAAATAAGGAATTTATTAAGTTTTTTTCAAGGCATATAGGCATTGTGACACATTTTATTTCCGATTTTTTTTGTGTTCCACATAACGACCGTATAACTTATGAAAACAATTTTATAGACCATATAAAATATGAACATCGGCTTCATCAACTGTTTAAAACTTTTGATAGCAAAATCAATGTATCTAAAAAACATTTTAACCTAAACAATGGCAATTCGGATTCTATTAAAATTTTAGTTGATGCGCTTCACTTAAAATATGCACAAAGAGGCGAAAGCCTTATGAACGACCTGTACAGTTCTATCCATGCATCATCGATTGTCGGTCTGTTTATAATTTATAACGCATTAAATAACAGCATAATAGTTAACGCAGCATAAATTTTTTTTCTAACATAAAAGCCTATATTAAAAATACGGGCTTTTTTGATTTATAAAATTAATACAACTTTAATGTTTTTCCTCTTAATTTTCTCGCCTTAAAAATCTGTATTCACCGGTTTTATTGCCCACTATCAATTCTATATGATTCCCCAGCCGTATCTTATCCTTAATTATAATATTATTTAGTATGGGATGTCTTACTATTGCTCCTTTTTGTAATGTAAATAGATCTATTCCTCTGTTTTTATTTTTAAAGGGCTCTCGCCCTATTTTATAATCCTTCAATTTAAACAAATATTTATTCATACGTTCAATAAAGATGATATCTTTTATTTTATCAGTTTCTATTTTACCTATCTGTTTTGATAACGCCAATAGCGCATGTGTAATAGTATATGCTTCTTTCTGATCACATTTCCAGGGTTCAATTGTTTTTTCCCCCTCACACCATCTGAAGAAGTTGGTTAGTGCTAATAAAAATATATTTTTGCTACAAGGAATGTCGATATTATAAAAATTAACGGCTTTTATTCGATCCAAATCAATTAAATAATCAATTTTTTCCTGTTCAAATTTAATTTTATAATTTACCGGTAATTCTTCTTTTACGCCCTGTTCTAACTTCAAAAATTGCAAGTCTATCAAATATTTTTTTAATTCATCAACTAACTCTTTCCCCCTGAGCATCATATTATTCGTCAATAAATAAATTGTTCTAAGCAACAGAAGCCCTGTCAATGTTACCTGCGGATGTCTATTTATATAAATAATATTCTTGTATGCCTCTTTCTGTGCAACGATAAAATTTTTATTGACTAATGCTATAGGAATAATTCTGGAAAATGCTTCTCCTCTCTTATCTTCCCAATAGAAATCACTAGTATAATAACCTTCGCCTAGATCTAACCTGTTCATATAATTTAAAGGAGTACCGCATCTATAGTATTGCCATAATTTGATTTCCTCCTCCATTCTCTCGTAGTCTATCAAAACTTGATTTTTTTCTTCATTATCTATAAAACATTTGCAACTGATTAGAGTCAGCTGTGTAATGTAGCTCCATTGACCTTTTTGCATTTCAAGCTCTAAATTTTGATCATACAAATAGCTGAAAGGTTGTAGATGATCATGTGTATCACTGTTTTCTTTTAAAAACCCTAGTGCATCCCCGTAAAACATATGTGGCAATATATCAATATTTTCTTCACCCTTCTCCAAATCCGTAACCCCCTAAGAAACACCTGCAAACTGTAAGTTACATTCTTTCCGGCGCCTTAATTCCCAATAAACCCAGCCCTATACTTAAAACTTGTTTGACTGCAAAAACTACTGCCAGCCTTGCTTTCTTTAATTCTTCATCTTCTACTAATATAGGATGTTCGTGATAAAAACGGTTAAAGGCCTGTGCTATATCAATAATATGCCTTGTGATTATAGATGGTTCGTTTTTTCTTTGTGCATCTTCAACAATCTCCGGAAACTGTTGGATTTCTCTTAATATTCCCAAGGTTATATCATCGGCTAATAATTCCGGTTTGAAATTACCGTCCATATAGGTACCCGCTCTTCTTAACACGCTTGAAGCCCTCGCATGTGTATATTGTACATAGGGCCCGGTTTCGCCTTCAAAGTTTAAAACCTTATCCCATGTAAAGGTATAATCCTTTATCCTATTATTAGATAATTCTTCAAATATTACAGCCCCGACACCTACTTGTTTGGCTATTTCATCAAGATTTTCAAGGTTAGGATTTTTTTCATTTATAATATCCCTCGTTTTCTCTACCGCTTTATTTAATACATCTTCCAGGAAGACCACCCTACCCTCTCTGGTAGACATGGTTCCATCCTCTAGGCCTACCATTCCGAAGGGCACATGGACACAGTCTTTTTCCCACTCAAAACCCATAAGGCACAATATTTTTTTCATCTGTTGAAAATGAAGAATTTGCTGGGAACCAACAACATATATGTTTTTATAAAAATCATAAGTTTCTTTTCGATAAATAGCTGCTGCAAGGTCCCTAGTGATGTATAATGTAGAACCGTCACCCTTTTTAATCAAAGCCGGAGGCAACCCAAATGGCTCCAAATCCACTATATCAGCCCCCTCGGATTTTTTTATAATACCTCTTTCCTCCATCATATTTATAACTGCGGGCATTTTATCCGAATAGAAACTTTCACCTGCAAAGGAATCAAAAGTAATATCTAATATATCATAGACCCTATTAAATTCTTCTAAACTGACCTCCCTAAACCATTCCCAAAGTTTTACAGCTTCATCATCCCCATTTTCTAATTTTTTAAACCATTGTCTGCTTTCATCTTCTAACTCCGGCCTGGTTTCTGCCTCCCTATGAAATTTTACATATAAGTCGAGCAAAGTAGCTATTGGGTTTGCTCTTACTTCTTCTTCATTTCCCCAATTCTTGAAAGCCACAATCAATTTTCCAAATTGTGTGCCATAATCACCCAAGTGGTTGATTGCAATGGTGTTATAACCTAAAAATTTATATATATTATATAGAGAACTTCCTATCACCGTCGTTCTGATATGCCCTATATGAAAAGGCTTTGCTATATTCGGTGATGAAAATTCTACAATCACATTTTTTCCGTCACCGGTCAGGCTGCCACCATAAGTTTCTTTTCTGAGCAACACTTCTCCAAGCACAGCCTCTATGAAATATTCCCTATCCATAAAAAAATTTAAATAGCCTCCGGCAATTTCAACTCTATCTATGAAATCGCCTTTTTTCAAATCCTCGGCTATATCACCGGCTATAATATTTGGCGCCTTTTTAAAAACCTTCGCCAGTTTAAAACAGGGAAATGCGAAATCCCCCATTTCACTATTCGGAGGTATTTCTATCATCATCAAAATTTCCTCTTCTGCAAGCTGTGGAATATTTTTGAATAATTCCTTGCTCAATCTTTTTTTAAAATTAATCATTGTATATATCCTCCCTTAGTTTCTGCTCATCTATATAGAATAAAAAATCTTCATCATCATAAACTTCTATCCCTTTTGATTTCAATAAAGCTGCTGCTACTCCATCACCCTCAATTAAAGTGCCGTTAAAATTTCCATTATAAATTTCCCCTACACCGCAGGATGGGCTTCTTCCTTTTAAAACCGCCTTCGTTGCACCTAAAGTTTGTGCCAGCTTCAAGGTTTCATAAGCTCCTTTTATAAATTGCTCTGTTACATCATTCCCGCTATTATTCAGCACTTTAGTTGTTCCTTCCAGTACATCCCGCCCATCCCCATCTTTAATTTCCGATGAAAGGCGGGGCGTAGAAAGCCCGCCCAGCTGCTCCGGACAAATAGGAATAATATTTTTATCCTTAAAATATTCAACTATCTTCTCATTTAAATTATTTTTTCCATTATATTTGCAGTTAACACCCAGCAAACAAGCACTGATTAATATTATAATGATCACCTCTCCCAATGGTGCATAAAAAACATTTTTTTGCTGTATTCAGAATGAAAAAAATATAAAAAATGTTTTCCGTACAATCTGCCTTCCTGCCATATCATTTAAGATATACAATAGTTACGCCTGCCCCACCCTCACCATAAGCGCCTTCCCTATATTTTTTAATATGTTTGTGCTTTTTAAACATCTGCTTGAGCCCCGCACTCAAAACCCCTGTGCCCACACCATGAATCACTGTTACATGAGTCAAACCCGCAATATAGCTATCATCTAAATACTTATCAACCTCCAACATCGCTTCTTCAAGGTTTTGTCCCCTTACATCAATTTCCGTGTTTATATTTTGCACCTTAGATCTGGCTATTTTGCCTATACCGGTTTTTCTTGTTTCCTCCTCCTGTTCGACCCTTTCCAGATTAGACACGTGCATATTTACCTTCATAATGCCGACTTGAACTTGAACTTCGCCATTTTCATCTTCCGGTGAAATAACATAACCGGTTTGTTTGAGTGATAACACCCTAACCGCTTCCCCTGCTTTTAAATTTCTGGGAGGGTTTTTATTGACCTTTATCATCAATCGCTCTGTCATGCCTTCTGAGAGCCTGTTCATTTCTTTAGAGATACTTTGGCGGGCCTCTTCAATTTTTCTGTTCATCTCTTTCTCTTCTAACTCAACTTTAAGTGATTTTAAGTCATCTATAATTTTATCCGAATCTGTTTTTGCCTGTTTTACGATTTTATATGCTTCTTTTTTGGCTCCTCTGATCATCTTTTCTTCCCGCAATTTTAATTTTTCAGCTTTTTGTTCATATTCCTCTTTTAATTTTTCAATTTCCATCCTAAGCCTTATGGTTTCCAGTTTTTCTTTTTCTACAATAGATCTGTTCTCTTCAATATTTTTTAATAGGTCTTCAAAATGAATGGTTTCTTTGGTCAGTAGGCTTCTTGATTTATCTATTAAAAAATCCGGTAGCCCAAGTTTTTTTGAAATCTCAAATGCATTAGATTTTCCCGGTATTCCTATCGATAACTTGTAAGTTGGGCTTAATGTTTCTATATCAAACTCTACGGCAGCATTTTCTATCCCGGTATTTAATAACGCATACTGTTTTAATTCACTGTAGTGAGTAGTTGCAACCGCAGTTGTACCCACTTCTTTTAAATGATTTAATATAGCCATAGCTAAGGCAGCACCTTCCGTGGGGTCAGTCCCTGCACCTAACTCATCGAAAAGTACCAGGGATTTAGCAGTTACACTTTTCATAATAGCAACTATGTTAGTCATATGTGATGAAAAAGTGCTCAAACTCTGCTCTATGCTCTGCTCGTCCCCTATGTCCGCAAAAATACCATCAAATACGGCTAACTTTGTTCCATATGCCGCTGGAACATGTAAGCCGCTCTGTGCCATCAATGTCAATAAACCCAACATCTTTAAGGTAACAGTTTTTCCGCCTGTATTGGGCCCCGTAATCACTAATATATGAAAACTGTCCCCAAGCCAAATAGTATTCGGCACCACTTCATCGACATCTAATAAGGGATGTCTGCCATCCTTAAGCATTATTTTCCTGTCTATATTCAATTCCGGTTCTACAGCTTTCATCTCAAGGGAGAGTTTGCCCTTTGCAAAGATAAAATCTAGTTCCTCTAAGATAGCTTGGTTGGATTTTATATCCTCGGCCCTTTCGGCTATCATTGCGGAAATTTCCATCAAAATCCTTTCTATCTCTGTCCGCTCCTTAATTTTTAACTCCCTTGCCTCATTATTGAGTTCTACAACAGCCATGGGTTCTATAAACAGAGTAGCCCCGCTGGATGATCTATCATGTACTAATCCCGGGATACCTGCTCTGTATTCCTGTTTCACCGGTACCACATAACGGTCTTGCCTTATGGTAATTATGGCATCTTGCAAATATTTTTGGTTATCCATTGAGGTTATTATACTATTCAATTTATTTCTAATAGAATCATTTTTAGATGTGATTTGCCTGCGTATACGCCTTAATTCCATACTCGCATTGTCGGATATTTCAGTTTCGTTGATTATACATAGAGCTATTTTATCTTCTATCTCTTTTAAGGATGTAAGGCCTTGAATCAGCCCTTTAATTATAATATATATTTCTCTACTATCTTCTTTCTCTTTTAAGAATTTTTTCAGCCTTCTAGCTGCTATCAATGTATCCTTTAACTGTAGCAATTGAACCGGTTCCAAATATGAACCGATTTCCGTCCTTCTGACATATTGTGAAACATCATTGATTCCACCCAAAGGTACATTGCCGAATTTAATCAATATGCCTTGCGCCTCGCTGGTCTCCTGTTGAAGTTGTCTTATAATATCCAAATGTGGAATAGGTTTTAATTCTCTCACTTTTTCCCTGCCCAAAGAGGAAGCGCACTTTCCCTCAAGCATATTTATTATTTTGGTATATTCTAAAACCCTTAAGCTTCTTTCGTTCATTAAAGTCACCCCGTCATTTTTACAAAGTCCGTCTATTCTACAATATTATAACACAGAGGGGAAGATACTTTTCCAACGATCCCGATCAATCCCCTTTGTACAAAGAAAGCGAAGCATGGGTCCCGGCAACATAGCCCGAAGACCAAGCCCACTGTAAATTGAAACCCCCGCAATCACCATCCACATCCAATAACTCTCCTGCAAAATATACGTCGGGTACGATTTTTGATTCTAATGTGTTTGGACAGATATCTTCTAAGCTTACACCGCCCGCCGTAACCTGGGAATGCATCCAGGATTGGGAGCCGATAACTTTAAACCTCCAACATTTTAAAAACCTTGCAATTTGTTCTATCTCCTTGTCGGATACCTCGGAACATATTCTATTCACATCATATATCCCGGATTCTTTCAATATTATAGGAATTAATCTCTTATTAATCAAACCTACAAAGCTGAAATCTAAGGGTCTGTCATACTGATAGGAAAATCTAAGACTTATCAGGCCTAAAAGCTCATCATAACTATGGTTTGGAAACATATCAACATCCAGCGTGGGCTGTTTGTTGTTCCTTAGTGCTTTTATCGCTACCCTGCTGAGCTGCAAAATCGGGGGGCCCGAAATGCCGTAATCTGTAAACAATATTTCTCCTTCTTCTTCTCTCAATATATGCCCATCCACACCTATGGAAGCTATACCATCAAATTTTACCCCTTTTACGGCTTTTAAAAAAGGAGCTTCCAATCTTAATTGAACCAAAGAGGGAAATGGTCTGATAATACTATGGCCTAACTGCTTAGCTAACTTATACCCGCTACCGTTTGAACCTAAATTGGGACTTGATTTTCCTCCGGTGGCTATTATAACCCTGTTGGCAAAGTATTTTATACCACCGTTATCTATAATTACAAATCCGTCCCCGGATTTATTTATTTCTTCGATTTCCGTGTCACATATTATTTTTACGCCCAGTTTTCCTAATTCATATCTTAAAACGTCCGATACACTTGAGGCTTGATCCGACATTGGAAACACTTTCCCGTCCTCTTCTATCTTATGTGCAATCCCGAGAGATTCAAAGAAATTTATAGTTTCTTCTACTGTAAATTGTTTTAAAACATAATTTGCAGATTCTATATCATTGCCATGTATATATTGAAGATTATCCAACTTTAGATTGATATTGGTCAAGTTACATCTTCCATTGCCGGTGGCTAATATTTTTCTGCCAATCCTGTTCATCCTTTCATAGATTGTCACCCGGGCACCATTTCTTGAAGCAATTATTGCTGCAATCATGCCCGACGCCCCTCCGCCAATAATCGCGATTTTATCTCTCATGATTCTTAAAGCTCCTTTAATATATTATAAATCGAATCTGATAAACAGCCATATGGGCCTTTCATAGCTTGAATTTCGTGCACCTAGGAATTTGCACGCTTCATCTGCACCATGATGAATAAAAGCATCGTTCCTAGGTAGGGATCCTTCATGAACACCGTTTATACTGTCCATCTAATTTTCCCCTGCCTTAACATCTGGCTGTATCTGTTCGGCTTTTATCTTTCTAGACAATAATAAGGTTATGATAGTAGCGGCAAGTATCCTTAAACCGCATAATATATAACCATTTGCACCAACTGCAACAAAAATAAGTGTGTCCTCTATAATAGCATGGCAAACGATTAAAAATACCGAAGTTAAAAACATATCCTTTCGAGAAATATTGCCCTCTTTTGAACTCTGTATTATAATACCGGCACCGTAAACTATTCCAAAAGTGATCCCTACAAGCAAGGGCAGAGTAGAGTCTTCCGACATACCAAAAAAATTGGTGAGAAATCTGAAGAATTTAGAAATCCTGTCCAAAATTTTATAATCCTTAGCTATCTGTAGTATTACCATTAACGGCAATACAATGATAGCTACAAGATAAATTGATTCAAAACTGCCTACAACTGCTTCCCTTAAAACATCAATCATATCAGGGCACCCACCCTTCCTACGATTATACCGGAAATAATCGCCAGGCCAATCCTGATCATCAGGGCATGTGAAACCTTGATGCCCATTTTTTTTGTAACCGCAGTCTCTACTAACAGAGAATGAGAAATAGAGATCATTATAGATAAAGTCGTAATTTCCATAGCACTCAATTGGATGGCCTTGATTGCACCTACGGCGGAATATGTATCAAGCACATTCCCAATAACTAAAACAATTGCAGCCTCACCGGGTAAATTGAAAATTCCCATTAAAGGTTCAAACAGGGTAGTGATCCATCCTATTACAGGAGTATTCTTTAATATGGTCACTAAGATATATACGGGTATTATGGTCTTGCTCAATAGCAATATAGTCTCTATGCCTTTTTTAATACCGGTTTTTATAGAGTCTGACAGCATTTAATTCCATCCTTTATAATGTTATAGTATATAAATTAATCCTAATACTATTTATTATATATTTTTTAAAAACAAATTTAAAGCCCTTTATAGAACACAACTGTTGTCTAAAAGTCCTAATATTCTATTAAAAACCCTAGTAAAAATTTAGTTTATGAGATAATTGGGCAGTGCCAATACATGAATAACCGCAAAACCGTTTAGTCCTTTATTTTAATCCATAAAATAAAGACCCCAGGCCCGGAATTATTCCTTGCCCATTGGGTCTTTTTTGATAGTCTAATAACTTGGTTTAAATTAATGCTATTATGCAAATTTTTATTAATATAATAAGAATAACTTTTCCTTTTCAAAATGTACATAAATAGGCTTCCCCGAATATGCATCATCCGAAACTTTTCTTGAATTTATTTCTAAGTATACACGCGATCTATAAGAATCGCCTTCCTTTCCTTCATGTTTTAATACTAAGGTGCTGGAGAAAGGATTTTCAATTCTATTCACTATTTTCATCGGGAAAGTATTAGAAGATGCTGTGCTGTTAGAAATAGTCAGATTGTTGCCATATATGCCTACATATTTAAGGCCCTCCTGTACTGTTTCCTCTGATTCCAGTTCAAGACCCCAATCTATAGCATAAACTTTATTCCTACCTGTTTTCTGCGCCTTGGAAATATTGTCACATCCAATTAATTTAGCTGCATCAACACTTTGGGGCTTACTGAATATTTCTTCTTTTTCACCAATCGATTGAATTTTACCCTGATTATAAATAGCTATTTTATCGGCTATCCTGTAAACCTCATCTTTATTATGAGATACATATAGAGCGGTGCTTCCATAATCATGTAAAGTAGTGATCAATCTTTGCTCCAACTTCCAGCGTAAATGTTCATCTAATGCTGAAAAAGGTTCATCCAACATTAGAATTTCAGGTTCATTTACCAACATTCTAGCAAGCGCTGTTCTTTGCTGCTGTCCACCGGATAATTCATGTGGATAATTTTCTTCTAAACCTTCTAAGGAAAATTCCCTTATTCTATTTCTTATTGTTTTATCTTTATTAGGACAATTTTTAGGGATAGAAATGGCAATGTTCTCTTCCAATGTCATATTGGGAAACAAAGCATAGCTTTGAAATAATAAACCCACGTTTCGCCTCTGCGGGGGTAGATTTATCTTCTTTTTGCTGGAAAATAATATTTTATCATTTAGAACAATTTCCCCTTCATCGGGTTTTTCAATCCCTGCTACACATTTCAAGGTAATAGTTTTACCACAGCCCGAAGCCCCGAACAAAGCTAGGGTCTCTTTGTTGGTTTCTATTTCTATATCTAATGTAAAATCTCCCAATTGCTTTTTTATATCAATATATAACACGTTAATTCACTGCCTTTCTAACTTTGCCAAATTGATTTCTTTCAAACCTATTCATGATGATCATAGAAACAAAAGAGATCACACCCATGACAAGTACCCATTTATAAGCTAAGGGCCTGTTGCCTGCCTGGACAGCAGTATAGACCGCTACCGACATTGTTTGGGTTTTACCGGGTATGTTACCCGCGACCATGATGGTAGCTCCAAATTCTCCCAATGCCCTGGCAAAGGCCAATACGGTACCGGCCATTATACTGGGAAAGCTGTTAGGCAACATTATCTTTAAAAATATTTTATGTTCCGATAAACCAAGTGTTTTAGCAACATGGATAATATCCCTGTCTAACTGTTCAAAAGCCCCCCTGGTAGTTCTATACATTAAGGGCAAAGAAACTACGGTAGAAGCTATGACAGCAGCAGTTATAGTAAAAACAACAGATTTATCATATAAGGCTAAATATTTTCCTATTACACTGTTCTTTCCTAAAAAAACTAAGAGGAAAAAACCCACAACAGTAGGCGGCAGAACCAGGGGAAGGGTTAATATCCCATCTATTATGCCTTTAAATTTGTTTAATTTTGTAACTAAGTATGCGACATATACGCCAATTACAAATGTAATGAAAGTTGCCGTAATTGAGGTTTTCAATGCTATTAGTAAGGGAGAATAATCCATTATAATTCCTACTTTCTTTATTTATTTCATTGAAAATCCATACTTTTCAAATATGGACGCAGCTTTTTCTGTAGATAGAAAATCTAAAAATGCTTTAGACTCATCAGCATGCTTGCTTTCTTTTACTACCCCTACCGGGTAAGTCACCTCTTTATGGCTACCTTCAGGAGCCTCAGTCACAATATTCACTTTATCTGTCGTAAAAGCATCCGTGGCGTATACAATACCACAGTCAACTTCTCCATTTTCAACCCAAGTAAGGACTGATCTGACATCATTTCCAAGGATCAGTTTTGGTTGAATTTTATCTTTCAAATCTAAATTTTGGAATATCTCTTCACTGTATTGGCCCACCGGCACATTTCCCGGATCCCCTATTGCAATTTTTTTGACAGCTTCATCCTTTAAATCATCAAAAGAGGAAATTTCTAAGTCACTATCCCCTGGAGTTATAAGTACCACCTTATTTACTAATAAAGTTTTAATAGAGCCATCCAACATCAAATTACCTGATTTCAAAGCCTCCATCTGTTTTTGAGCAGCCGACATGAATACATCGACAGGGGCCCCTTCTTCTATTTGAGCTTGTAAGGCGCCTGAGCTGCCAAAAGTAAAAGTTAAATCAACGTCAGGTTCCACTTCCTTATATGCATCTGTTAACTCTCCCATCACATCGGTCAGACTGGCAGCAGCAGATACTAACAGTTCTACCTTTTCTTTTGGAGGTTCTTCCAAGATATCATCATCTCCACCGCCCGTTTCTTTGGGTTTGCAACCAAACAACATAGTCATTGATAAAATTATTACCAATAAAATAATAAGTAGCTTTTTGAAATTCATATTAATCCCCCTTAAATCTCTTATTTTTAATCAGATTTTTATTTTGATTTAGTTTTTCATAGGCCTGTCTATAATACCAGTATTAAAATAAAAACAATTGTTCAGGTGATACCTCTCAAACGAGAGGAACGGTAGCGTTTTAAAATCGCTTGTCAAAGCGAATAAATTTAATTATGTCAAAATTATGAAAAATGTTTGTTGAGAAGTTTTTCTGCCTCTGCATTTAGTTCATATACAAATGCCTTATATCTATTAAGTAAATCCTCACCTTTCTCTGTGAGCCTAGAACCGCCCCCTCCCTTACCGCCAACTGTAGTCTCAAATAAAGCAAATCCCAACTCTTCCTCCGTTTTTTTAATAATCCTCCATCCTTTACTGGAAGATAAATTCATAGCTTTATAGGCTTGGGATAGGCTTCCTGTACTTTTAACCAGTTCCATAATCTGAGCAGTACCTGAACCAAAATTGGAATCAGTAAATATTATTTTAATCCTAGTATTAAATTTTAACCTCTCATCATTATCAGAGATCATTTTAATGAAATTCTCCCTTAACTAAATTTACAAAAACTCGACTAAATCTACAAGAATTTGACTAAATGCACAAAATCATTATAGCATAATACAAAAATGATTACAATTGGATTTTCTAAACGAACAACCTGACCCGTTTACCTACCATTAACTTGTTCCAGGGCATTCCTATTTCCTAAAAACTATCCACATTTCGACAGGATTATGTTCAATATTAAATTCAGGAATATTTGTTTTGGATAATATATTATGCCATTTTGCAGGCTCGTCAGGCCCTATATTTTTGTTAGTAAACTCTAACCAATTGGGATTTATCTGTAACATTTTTTCATCTATTTTTTCTTTTATTTGAGGCGTGCCAAAGCCTCCGCCAATATAAGCAAATCCACCAGGCGCTAAAACCCTATATATTTCATTTAAAGCTTGTACCTGTTCTTCCCAAAAAAACATAGAACCTCTACTGATAGCGAGCTGAACAGAATTTGTTTCCAAAGGAATGTTATGCACATCTCCAATAAGCGGTTTAACTCTAATTTCAAACTGTTTTTTAAAAATATTCTCCTGTAAAACTTCAATCGCTTCAGGTTTATTATCCATTGAATAAATATTCAAATCACTAATTTCAGCGATAGCCAACCCAAGATAACCACCCCCACAGCCTATATCCAGACATATGCCCTCTTTAATTTGCGCCTTGTCTAGTGCCTGTTTTGCTATGGCCGGATAGATCGGGGCAAAAATCTCATGTGCTATTTTATCAAACTCCCTAGCTTTATTGCTCATGTTTTCATCCCCCCACATATAAATTATTTAGAGTTAATCCACCAACGATTAATCGAATTCCTTGATAAACCCACCTATAATAGTCGTATAGGTTGATAAATATGAATATTAAACAATACATATTATTTTTTATCGTTAATAGTTATCTCCTAACAATAAAAAAGGCTCTACCATTATAGATAAAGCCGTCTTGTTCCATCTGCAGCGTTCTCCTTTCCACAATGGGAGGCATAGAAGTTTTCCTCTTATACCCTGACGACCTATATCCCATAGATACATATTCTCAGGTCCCCAGGAATATTAGGTTCGGAGATATATTCTTTCCTGCATTATACACCATTAAAAAGAATATTGTCAAGGAAAACACTTTTTTGTATATTATGGATATAATTGCTGGAAATCATTTATATTTTTATTTTTCCTTATATTTACTGAAATACCCTTATAAAACCCTCAAATTGATCCTTGTTATGTTGTATTTTATCCTCATTACCTAAAACACATAAATAATTTTCCTTCATGGCCTCCTCAAGTAATTTGCCATATTTCCTTATATCCTCAGCAGTCGTGTTTAAAACCTGGGTCCTCTCCTCCTGAAGTTCATCCCAGGTTATCCCTCTGATATATTGAGCTAATGCCTTATCTCCTTTCATTGGTGGGCTAAGAGGTGCGTCCATATTGCTTATAGTGCCAATGATGTACTTGCGCATCTCTCTTTCATCCGCATCAAAACTTTCTACATAATTATACATGTCATTATATACCTGCAGAGTTTCGGACAAATTAGGGTCCCGATAAGAACTGAATAAAAAGTTGCCGTTTTTACTAAACTTAACCAAAGAACCATATGCCCCTCCTGCTATACGTACCCTATCCCAAAGATAATCTAAGCCTATTATCGTTCTCAACACCTGCATGTGACCGGAATATTCATACCCTAACTTTTTAAAATTATTTCCCTTTGACACATACTGCACCTTGCTGGTTGTCAGCAACCCCTCGTTCCTGGAATCAAATTCGAAAGAATACTTACATTCCTCCAATTTGTCATCCGGCAAAGCCTCGACAAGTGAACCGATCTCCTTATCAACAAGTTCAAAATCCTTATCCTCGGAAGTGACTCCTATTAAAATATTGTTTTTATTAAAAATCAATTCAAATACTTTTTTCAAGTTTTCCGATATCTCCTCTTGTTTTTCAGTAAATTGTTTAACTAGATCGGAAATAAACATATAATAAGAAATGCCTCCGGTTTCCTCTATATATTTACCTAATGGCGAAAAATAAGAATTTACCCTAACCCCGGCAATCACATGACCTTTATCAAATATAGTCATCTCCAAGCGAGATTGGGATTCTTCTATTACTTCTCTTATTCTGTTAATATCATCAAACTCCGTTCTGTTTACCAATTCTACCAGAAGATTAAACAGCTGCGTTAAATTTTTTGTCAGTGCAGAGGATTGAATGACAAATTTCGGCAAATATAATTCATCGCTATATTTTAAGGAATATGTATTTATTCTGGGCGAAATCCCACCTGTGTTAATATTTATTAAATTTGACAGCTCCTCATAGCCATAGTTCTTTGTATTTATACTCCCCAATAGACTGGTTAACAATGTTATATATGGTATCAATTCCTGGGGAACGGATGTAGTATCAAAAAATAGGTCAACATAAACAATTTTGTTGGTAAAATCGGGATGATGTAAAACTTTAACACCCTGATTTATTGTTTCATTCAGTTGTATTTCCTCAATTTCTTTTCCGATATCCTCCCTATCCAGAAGAGGTATAGATAACAACTCTTCTTCTGTTTCCGGTCTGGATTGATATTTTTCCAATTTTTGATTTGATTTGATCAGCTCGGCAATCTCCTCTTCGCTCAACTGTTCCTTATATTCCTTGAGCATTCCCTCCTCTTCCCGTTGTTTTTTATTTACAAGGCCCCTCTCCGGTTCCAATATTATTAAACTGCTATGAAAATTATTGAGTATATACTTTTCAATCAAAGTTTCAAAATAATTTGTATTTAAAGCCGTTTTTATATTGTTTAAACCTTCCTCGTATCCAAGATGAAGCCATGGCTCTTTATTGTATAACCAGCTGTTCATACACTGAATGTTATAAACCAACCCCTTAGGCCTTTGCCCATAATCCGCCTCCCGAAGTTTGAATTCATGAATATTGATTGCTGCCTCAATTATTTTCTTGTCGATGCCTTTTTCAATAAGCCCATTTAAAGTATCTTCAATAACCTTTAAAAATACTTCTTTGCTCTCCCTATTACTATTTTTAATAACAATACTGAATACAGGTTGCCTGATACTGCTGTTAAAAGAACCAAAAACATCTCTTGCAATACCGGCCTCAATCAGCGCTTTTTTAAGCGGTGCTGCCGGGGTTCCAAGAAGTATATAATTTAAAATAGTAAATGCCAATACCCTTTCCGCATTTTCCGATCCGCCTACAACATAATTTTTACTTATAAATGTCTTATCCGATACACCCTCATCGACAGAAACAGAATATACCTCCGCTACCTCTTTGCATTGCTCAAATGGGGCTTGGATATCAATATCGGATCTGACTTCCATACTGTCAAATTTATCTAAATATTCCTTATCTATAAATTTCAAATATTCCATTAAATCACCATCCCCATACAGATATATGTAACTGTTTGACGGATGATAGTATGTTTTATGAAAATTTAGGAACTGCTCATATGTTAAATCCGGTATTACCTCTGGGTCCCCGCCGGATTCAAATCTATATGCTGTATCCGGAAATAAAGACTCTTCTATTTTCCTAAATAATATTTGTTCCGGAGAAGTAAACACCCCTTTCATCTCATTATAAACAACACCTTTGATAATAATCGGATCATCGGGATTATTGAGTTCATAATGCCAACCCTCTTGCATAAAGGTTTCCGGCCCGTTATATATACCGGGATAAAATACCGCATCTAAATAAACATCCATTAAATTAAGAAAATCCTTATTATTTTGACTGGCAACAGGATACATGGTCTTATCAGAGAAGGTCATTGCATTTAAATATGTATTCAACGAACCTTTTGCCAGCTGAATAAACGGATCCTTTAACGAAAATTTTCTTGAGCCGCAGAGCACGGCATGCTCCAGTATATGGGGTAATCCGGCACTATCTGATGGAGGTGTTCTAAAACTAACAGAAAAAACTTTATTGCTATCATTATTTTCTAAATGAAATAACCTGGCACCACTCTTATTATGATAAAATAATCTCCCTATGGAATTTATTTCATCGATGTTTTTTTCCTCCAATAATTGAAACCCTTCATAAACATTACCTATTTCAAGCTTTTCCATT
>CAYOGD010000012.1:0-20590 GCA_964403395.1 uncultured Alkaliphilus sp. | reverse complement strand
TGATCTATTGCAGCGGCCCGAAATGTGTCCCCCGCTGCCAACAATACTCTTTTGCCTTTACTTTTGAAACGATAGGCCATCTTGGCAATGGAAGTTGTTTTCCCCACACCATTTACACCCACAACCAAAATAATCGCAGGTGAAGGTTCTATATTGATTTGAGAATCAGGCAGCCTTTCCAATATATCCCTTAATTTTTCCATGAGCAATTCTTTAATTTGAACAGGTTCCGAAATTTTTTCCTCCCTGACCCTGTCTCGCAAGTCATCTACTATTTCCATGGTAGTTTGAACACCTATATCCGCGGTGATTAAGATCTCTTCAAGCTCCTCAAACAGATCCTCATCTATTTTTTTATATAATTTAAGCAGACCATCAACCCTATCGGTAATCCCTTTTTTAGTTTTGAAGAGCCCGTCTTTCAAGCGCTTAAACAGATTGGATTTAGATGTATCCTCCGTTTTTTCAGCCTGCACCTCATGATACCCCTCTTCCGCTTCCTTTTCATCTGAGCCATCCTTTTTATCGGTTTTATGTTCCTCCGTCTCCAGGGGGCCTTTTATTCTGCCATTTTTTCCTGTAAATTTATCAATAAAATTTCTAAACATCTCTCTCTATCCACCCTTCTTAAATAATCGCTAATCCAATGCTTTTTTGGCGGCATTTTGTTCCGCTTCTTTCTTGCTTTTACCCCGTCCCCTGCCCAACACCTTATCACCCAGTGCTACCTCAATTTCAAAAGTCTTATCATGGTCGGGCCCCATTTCATTCACTACCCTGTAACTGATCTTATCGTCAAACTTGCTCTGTAATAATTCCTGAAGATCTGTTTTATAATCCCTGAACAAATTGCCTCTACTGGCTAATTCTACACTATCTTTCAACATATTTAAAATAAATTTGCGCGCCGTTTCGATTCCCCCGTCCAGATATAGCGCTCCTATGACCGCTTCAAATGTATCCGCCAATATAGAAATCCTGTTCCGCCCGCCGGTCACCTCTTCCCCCTTACCTAACAACAAATATTTCCCAAGATCTATCGATTTGGCTTGCCGGGCCAAGGATGGTTCGCATACGACATTAGCCCTCACCTTTGTTAATTCACCTTCGGGGAGGTTGCCATATTTTAAATACACATATTCACTGATCACGGTGCCTAAGACCGAATCACCTAAAAATTCCAATCTCTCATTATTATAGATATGTTTGCCCCGATATTCATTGGAATACGAACTATGGGTCAATGCTTCATTTATAATATCTATTTCTTTAAATTGATATTTTATTATGTTTTGAAATTCCTCTATCTGCTCCAAACGTTTTTTATCCGGTTTCATTTTATTTCCTCCACGATTCTCTAAAAATAATTTAACCATAACTCCTATCTATTTTACTATTATTTCATTTTAATTGCAAAAAATTATAGGAAGAAGAAACTCCTTCCTATGATGGATATTATTACGGATAACTATTCATATTTTTTAAAAATTATAGACGCATTATGTCCACCAAAACCCAAGGAATTTGAGAGAGCATAACCGATATCCGCCTTTTTTGGCTTGTTCGGTACATAATTTAAATCACATTCCGGATCAGGTGTTTCATAATTGATTGTAGGCGGTATAAACCCATTTACGATAGCCATAATACAGGCAATAGCTTCTATGCCTCCTGCAGCTCCCAAAAGATGCGAGGTCATCGATTTTGTCGAGCTTACATCCAACCTATACGCATGCTCTTTAAACACGCTCTTAATCGCTTCGGTTTCAAATTTATCATTATATATTGTGCTTGAGCCATGTGCATTGATATAATCAATAATATCGTAATTTATACCGGCATCATTCAGAGCGCATACCATTGCCCTAACAGCCCCTTCTCCCCCCGGAGCAGGAGTGGTGATATGATGTGCATCGGAGCTTCTGCCATAGCCTATGAGTTCTGCGTAGATGGTGGCTTCTCTTTTGAGGGCATGTTCCAGTTCCTCTATTAAAAATATTCCGGCACCTTCACCCATCACAAATCCGTCCCTGTTTTTATCGAAAGGCCTGCTGGCCTTTTGAGGTTCGTCATTATTAGTCGACAAGGCCTTCATAGAACAAAATCCCGCTACCGCCAGCGGTGTGATAGAGGCCTCAGTTCCCCCCGTGATCACGATATCCGCATCTCCATACTGAATTATACGAAAGGCTTCCCCGATAGCATTTGTAGAAGATGCACATGCGGTAACAATCAGTATATTTGGGCCTTTTGCACCTAATGCAATGGACACCTGACCGGATGCAATATTAGGTATCATCATGGGAACAAAAAACGGGCTGACCCTTTTCGGCCCTCTCTCCATAAGTTTTTTAGCTTGATCCTCCAACGTATACATACCACCCATGCCGGCACCTAAAACAACACCAAAACGTTCTGTGTCTATTTTTTCTATATTTAATCCTGCATCCTCTACCGCCATCTGTGCGGCAGCAACAGCAAATTGAGTAAATCTATCCATCTTTTTAACTTCTCTTCTCTCAATATGGTCCTCAGCATCAAAATCTTTTACCTCTGCGGCAATCTTGGTACTGAAATCTTCCGTATCGAATTGTGTAATATGGCCTATACCGGATACACCCTTTATCAATGAATCCCAAAAACTATCTTTACCGATACCTATGGGGGTAATGCATCCAAGCCCCGTTATTACTGCCCTTTTTTTCACAATACCACCTCCATATTGCAAAATCCCGATTAAATCGGGATTTTATATAGCTATTTATTGGCTTCTATGTAGCTGACTATATCGCCGATGCTTTTAAAACCTTCGGCATCCTCATCCGGGATTTCAATGCCAAATTCATCTTCGATGCTCATAACTATCTCGACAGCATCTAAGGAATCCGCATCCAAGTCATCCATCAATGAAGTAGTTTCGGTAATTTTACCGGCATCCGCCACCCCCAACTGTTCAGCAATAATTTCAACAATTTTTTCAAATGCCATGTTAATTTCCTCCTTAAATTTATTTATATTTGAATATTTAAAAGCAATTTACATTGCCATACCACCATCAATATGTATTATTTGCCCGGTAATATAACCGGCTTTGCCACTGCTCAAAAATACCGCAATATTTGCGATATCCTCAGGATTACCATACCTTCCCATGGGTATGGCCCCTATCATGCTCTCTTTAATATCTTCCGGCAGGGCTTCCGTCATATCTGTTTTTATAAATCCCGGAGCAATAGCATTGACCGTAATATTTCTGCTGGCCACTTCCCTTGCAAGAGATTTTGTAAATCCTATGACACCTGCCTTTGATGCACAATAATTTGTCTGTCCCGGATTTCCGATGACCCCCACTACCGACGATATGTTGATAATCCTCCCATATCTCTGCCTGAGCATTTTTCTGATAACTGCCTTTGTACACAGAAACATCCCTTTTAAATTCACTTCAATTACCTCATCCCAATCTTTCTCCTTCATTGCTATAAAGAGACTGTCCCTAGTAATTCCTGCGTTATTTATCAAAATATCCACCACATCAAAATCTTCTTTGATCTTATCAAACATGCTGTTTACTTCTTCGGCTTTTGAAATATTTGCCCTGATTGCCAACCCCTTAACACCAAATTTTTCTATCTCTTTCATGACATTTTTTGCATTTTCTTCATCACCTGTATAATTTATAATAACATCTGCACCTTCTCCGGCAAAGGTCAAAGCTATGGCTCGTCCTATACCTCTGGAACCCCCCGTTACTAAAACGATTTTTCCCTTTAAATTCAAATCTACACCCCCAACCCCGCACTCAATAATTGTTTGAAATTATCCATATTTTCTACATTATAAATATTTACCCTGACATCCCTGGCCTCGGCTGTTCTTTTTATGAGGGACGATAAAACCTTTCCGGGCCCGATCTCTATAAAAGTATTCGTCCCCTCGTCTATCATCGACAAGACGGAATCCTCCCACAGTATAGATTTACTTATCTGATCGATCAGAGAAGGTATGACTTCCGACTTGGATGATAAAATTTTAGCATTTACATTGGTTACGACGGGCACTTTGGGGTCATTTATATTTAACCGTTCCAGATCTTTTCTGAGCTTTTCTCCGGCACCTCTGAGCAATTCACAATGGAAAGGGGCGCTCACCGGCAATAAAACAGCCTTTTTAGCACCGATCTCTTTAGCTATTTTAACAGTTGATTCCACCGCTTTTATTTCGCCCGAAACAACTATTTGCCCCGGACAATTATAATTGGCTGCTTCTACTATGCCATATCGCTTAGAATTTTCAATACATAATCCGACCTGCTCCCTATCTAACCCTAAAATAGCCGCCATGGCGCCTACACCTATCGGAACCTCATTTTGCATATATCTGCCTCTTTTTTGTACCAATCCAACTGCATCTCCAAATGAAAACACATTTGATTTAATCAGAGAAGCATATTCACCAAGGCTCAACCCTGCGGTTATGTCACAATCCATCCCCTCTCCTTCCAATACCTTCAATATGGCAATAGAAACAGTTAATATAGCCGGCTGGGTACTTTCTGTCTTTATCAGTTCATTTTTCGGGTCTTCAAAACAGAGTTTTTCCATATCAATGCTTATTTTATCACTCGCTTCTTCAAAAATACTTCTTGCACTTGAAAAATTATCAAAAAAATCTTTTCCCATTCCCACATATTGAGCCCCTTGGCCCGGGAAAACAAAGGCAACATTATTCATCAATTATACCCCCATATAAAACTTGCTCACCAAATCAAGCCGGTTTTTAGCATCCAGTATAATCTCTTCCATTATTTCTTTACATGGCTGAATTTTGTCTACCATGCCTGCAATCTGCCCCGCCATCACAGAACCATTTTCAACATCGCCTTCTACAGCGGCTAATTCAAGCTTGCCCAGCCCCAGCTGTTCAGTTTTTTCAATTTCAGCCCCTTTTTGTTCTAAGTCAAAGAACTGTCTCGCTAATTTATTTTTCAACATCCTTACCGGATGTCCCGTAATTCTTGCCGTAACCACTGCATCCCTATCCTTTGCTTTTAATATCATGTTTTTATAATTTTTATGTACCGTGCACTCCTCCGCACAGATAAACCTGGTTCCTATTTGAACACCTTCCGCACCCAGGGACAGAGCGGCTAACAAACCCCTCCCATCGGCAATTCCTCCGGCTGCAATAACGGGAATATTGACTGCATCCGCCACCTGGGGTACCAGCACCATTGTAGTGAGCTCACCCACATGCCCCCCGGCCTCTGTTCCTTCTACAATAACAGCATCCGCCCCCGCATTTTCCATTCTTTTTGCAAGTGCAACCGCAGGCACAACCGGAATTATCTTGGTCCCGGCACCCTTAAGCTTTTTAATAAATTTGGCAGGGTTTCCCGCACCTGTGGTCACTACAGGCACTTTAAACCTACAAACAATATCCACTACCTCCTCCGCAAAGGGAGATAATAACATGATGTTTACCCCAAAGGGCTTATCGGTAAGTTTCTTGAGTTTTATAATTTCTTCTTCCACAATTTTGGCGGGGGCATTGCCCGCGGCAATGATCCCCAATCCGCCCGCCTCGGATACGGCTGCAGCCAATTCCGCCGTAGATATCCATGCCATTCCCCCTTGTATTATGGGATATTTAATATCTAATATTTTACATATTTCGGTATTGATCATAAAATTGCCCCCTAAAAACTATTTACACCATTTGATTACGGAAGAACCCCAGGTCAAACCCCCACCGAAGGCAACCAATATTATTATATCCCCCGCCTTGACACTGCCTTTTTTAACAGCTTCATCCAACGCCACCGGAATAGAAGCCACGGACATATTTCCATAATCATTTAGATTTACATATACCTTATCCATAGTTAAATTAATTTTTTTTGCAACTGATTCTATAATTCTTATATTTGCTTGATGGGGGATCATATAATCTACATCTTCTATATTATAACCCACATCTTTTATGATCTCTAAAGCTGATTTTGACATGGTCCTCACTGCAAATTTAAATACTTCCCGCCCATCCATATGTATATAATGCAAATCGTTCAGGATGGTTTTTATTGATGCGGGCATTCTGGAACCTCCTGCGGGCTGTGTCAAATAATCACCCCTAAATCCGTCGGAGCCCAGACTGCTGGAAAGTATACCGAGGCCCCCCTCAACCTGTTGCAACACCGCAGCCCCTGCCCCGTCGCCAAATAAGACACAGGTCCTGCGGTCTTTCCAATTAGTTATCTTGCTCAAGGTTTCGGCCCCTATTATCAATGCATTTCTATACACACCTGTTTTAATAAACTGTTCACCGATAGTTAGGGCATATAAAAATCCCGAACATGCTGCTTCTATATCAAATGCCACCGCATTTTTAGCTCCAATATTTTTCTGCACGATACAGGCAGTCGATGGAAAAGCCATATCCGGTGTTGCGGTAGCCACTATAATTAAATCAATATCCTCTAATAATAAACCCGCATCATCGATGGCAATCTTGGCGGCTTCAGTGGCTAAATCCGATGTTGCTGTTTTATTATCTGCAATTCTTCTTTCGGATATTCCGGTTCTGGTTCTGATCCATTCATCGGTTGTGTCCACCATTTTTTCCAAATCAAAGTTAGTTAACTTTTTTTCGGGAAGACAGCTTCCCGTACCCGTGATACCTACTGACAAAGATTTATTCAATAATATCCTCCCCTAAACCGGTAATTTTTTCGGCTATATCATCTATCACATTATTTTCTATGAATTTAATCCCCTGCCTTATTGCATTTTTAACAGCCTTTGCATCAGAACTCCCATGGGCCTTGATCAGAACTCCTTTAACTCCTAAAAATGGTGCCCCTCCATATTCTGTATAATCGAAGCGTTCCTTGAAATCTTTAAGCCCTGATTTTAATAATGATGCACCTATCTTTCGAAGGGGATTTTTAACAAATTCTTCTTTTAATAACCTAAAAATAGAATCCGCTAAACCCTCTGTAAGCTTTAAAATAACATTGCCTGTAAAACCGTCACATACTATGACATCTGCATATCCGGCCGGTATATCTCTGGCCTCTATATTCCCTTTAAAATTAAATGGGCCGTTTTTACAGAGTTTATACGCCTCTTTTACGATTTCGCTTCCCTTTTCCTCTTCTGTACCTATGTTGACGATACATACCCCCGGTCTCTTTATTTCGAGCACCTTTTCAGCATAGACACTGCCCATGATCCCAAATTCCAATAAATTTCTCGGTTTACAATCCGAATTAGCACCGCCGTCAATGAGTACCGATATCCCATCGGTGGTCGGATATGGAGGTGCAAGTGCGGGTCTGTCTATGCCTTTAATTCTCCCTAAAATTAAAAGCCCCCCGGCCAACAGGGCTCCTGTATTTCCTGCGGATACAATAGCATCTGCTTTTTTTTCTTTAACAAGTTTTAATGCCACCGCCATTGAGGAGTCTTTCTTTTCTCTGATTGCCGATACGGGCCTGTCTTCATTGGTAATTATTTCACTGCAATGAATTATCTCAATTTTTTCCTTCGTATAGTCATATTCCGCCAACTGCTCCTTTATCATCGATTCATTGCCTGCAAGTATAACATCTATATCATAGTTTTTAATCGCTTCAATAGCCCCCTTGACAGTAGCAACCGGAGCATTGTCTCCTCCCATCGCATCAATAACGATCTTCATATTTTGCCTCCTCATTTACTCTTGATTATTACCAATATAAACTTGCCCCTGAATACCTGCACTTGATTGACATATATTTTAACATGAACAAAATGATTGTTTCCTCTGACCCTCATAACCTCTGCCTTTGCCACCAGCTTATCGCCTGCACTTACAGGGCTTAAATATTTGATATTAGATACCCCGGTCAATGCTACCTCGGCATCTATTACCGCCATTGCTAAAGATTCTGCCTGTGAAAAGATATGATGCCCCCTGACTACACTGGTTTTGCTGAACGCCATTTCAGGTGTGGTCTCCAAAATTGATATTCCGCTGACACCCAAATCTAAATCCACCAGTTCCCCTACAATCTCCGTGCCGATAATACTGCGTACCTTTTCGTAGTTCTTTTCTGCCACATTCTTGATGCGTTGTCTGAGCTCAGGAATTGCTAATTCCAATCTATCCAATCGAATAGTCTGTATACTCACTTTAAAATGTTCGGACAGATCCTCATCTGTCATAAAGGGATCCTCCCTCAGTAATGTCAACAGCTTTTTTTGCCTGGTTGCTTTATTTAATCTTACGGGTTTGTTCACCTTTATCACCTCAGTTTAGTACTTAAGACTAGTACCTAGTTATAATTTAGAGTATATAATTATTCTATAAAAAAATCAAGCATTATATTCCATACAAATAAAAGCCTCATTCAAAATATCCGGCCCATGTTCAACAAATATATATTATTGCGATCTCTCCACATACATACCTTTTAAACAAAAAAATAATAATGCATCACATCTTTTTTGTATGCATTACTATCCTTTTCCTTATCTGTAAAATATATTATTTAACAATAACCTCTTTGTTTTTATAGTATCCACATTCGGGACACACCCTATGAGGCAGCTTGGGTTCATGACACTGAGGACATTCTACAAATCCCGTTGCAGTATATTTTGAGTTGGAAGCCCTCCTCATATTTCTTTTGGATTTTCCGGTTTTACGCTTTGGTACCGCCATTTTGACACCTCCTTATTCCCGTTATAAAAGTTTTTTAAGTTTAGCTAAACGGGGATCTATATCATCATCATGGGATTGTATATGATTACAATTACAAGAACCTTTTTCTAATTTTTTGCCGCATTTAGGACAAAGGCCCCGGCAATTTTCATCACATACAAGTTTGATGGGAATATTCATTATAATATGTTCCTTTATCAATTTCCCCAAATCAAATATATCATCCTTATAATAAATTACATCATCATCTATCTGATCATCTTCATATTCAAATAAATTTTCATGTATTATCTCCGCATTGATACTTGAATTAAAATGATAAATAAACGGCTCAAGGCATCTATTACAATTTGCTTGCATATCCGCCATTATTTCTAAAGTTATATACAACCTGTAATCAATCACATGTAATTTGCCTTTAACATCGACGGGCGATATTATATATATCTTATCACCATAAAAATCAATAACATCAGGAGCCAGGGTAAAATTTAAACAGTGAGTATTCTGATCCCCTTTTCTTATACTATCGATATCAAGTTTCACAGCTATCACCTCGAGTAAATTGCTAAGATAAATTATATAAATGTTTTTTTTATTTGTCAAGTATTTTATACCATAGCCAGGATAAGCATTGCCGTATTGGTGCCTATCAATTATACACTTTAATGTTCCTCATAAAAAATATTAAAAGGTAGGCACGCCTACCCTTTAGTATTTACATATTTTATTTACTTATTTATTGAAATTTATAGTTTTTCTACTATGTTCTTGGTATCCCTTGCGATGGCAAGTTCTTCGTTTGTAGGTACTACTACTACCGCAACCTTGGAATCATCTGCGGATATTATCGCTTCTTTTCCTCTGGTATTATTCTTTTCGTCATCAATTTTTATTCCTAAAAATTCCAAACCGCTGCAAGAGTCTTTTCGAATATCTATAGCATTTTCGCCCACACCGGCCGTAAATACTATGACATCCAAACCGCCCATCATAGCAGCATAAACAGCTATATATCTTTTAATTCTTCGGCTATACAGATCTAATGCCAATTGTGCTCTATAATTATTTCCTTCGGCGGCCTCCATTATATCTCTGAGGTCATTGCTTAATCCCGACACTCCAAGAAGCCCGGATTTTTTATTCATAAAATTATCAAGTTCTTGATGTGATAAATCTTCTCTCTGTCCTACAAATGGAACTATGGCAGGATCTATATCTCCACATCTTGTGCCCATTACCAAACCTTCCAACGGAGTAAGCCCCATACTTGTATCAACGGATTTGCCACCGTCCACAGCAGTTATACTAGCGCCATTTCCTATGTGACAGGTGATAATTTTTAAATCTTCTATCGGTTTTTCAAGTATCTCAGCCACTCTATATGCTACATACATATGAGATGTGCCATGGAAACCGTATCTCCTGACACCATGTTTCTCATACCACTCGTAGGGCAGTGCATATATATATGCTTCCGGAGGCATTGACTGATGAAATGCCGTATCAAATACTGCTACCATCGGTACATCCGGTAATAATTCTTTAGCGGCATATATTCCCATAAGATTTGGAGGATTATGTAATGGGGCAAGATTAGCACATCTCTCTACCTCACCTATTACCTTATCTGTTATAAGTACGGAACTTGTAAATTCCTCCCCGCCATGAACAACACGATGGCCTGTTGCCAATATCTCATCCATTGACTTGATTACACCATATTCAGGATTAGTCAATGCATTCATTACAAATTCGAGCGTTATCTTATGATCCTTCAAGTCTTCTCTTATAACAACTTCTTCTTTACCAATTGTCTCATGAGTTAAGAATGAATCAGCAATTCCTATTCTTTCCGCTAGACCTATTGCAAGAAGTTCTTCATTTTGCATATCAATAAGCTGATATTTTAATGATGAGCTTCCACAATTAATTACTAAAACCTTCATAGTAAAACCTCCTTAATATTTATACTGCTGCTACCCCTTCCATATTATTAATTATAATATTACTACTAATCATAATAAATTTTTGGAGAAATATCAAGTTATTTAATCAATTTTTAGCATTTGGCGCAAAATATATTTAAATTTAGGTCTTATCAAATTGAATTATATATATTAAAATATACATTAAGAAAATTTTTTTGGAGGTATTATGAAAATTTTAGGCCTGATTACAGAGTACAACCCTTTTCACAATGGACATTTATATCACCTGAACATATCTAAAAATATCACCGGTGCTACACATACCATAGCAATAATGAGCGGTAATTTCGTCCAAAGAGGCGAGCCTGCAATTGCGCATAAATGGGAGCGTGCAAAAATGGCTGTAAAATCCGGTGTCGATCTGGTAATTGAACTCCCTACACTTTATGCCTGCTCAACGGCGGAAATTTTTGCCCATGGGGCTATCAGTTTACTCAATAGTTTAAAAGCTGTGAACTGTGTCAGTTTCGGCAGCGAAGCGGGGGACTTGAATTTACTTTCAAAAATTGCCGACATATTGGTTGACCCCCCGGCCCAACTTTTAGTAATATTGAAGAATTATGTCAATTTAGGTTTTACATTTCCCATTGCCCGTTCAAAGGCGATAATCAAGTATCTTGAAAAAGCGAAACATTATAAAACCGATAAATTAATTTTGATAGATGATGCTATCAAAAACCCTAACAATATACTAGGTATAGAATACCTTAAGGCAATTAAACGACTCGACAGTTCAATTATACCCATCACAATCAGTAGAAAATCCGCCCATTATAGCGACCAAAGGATCCTCACAGACCCCATTGCAAGTGCCACCGCTATAAGGAGCCATATATTCAACAACAGGCCTTTATCGGATATTGATCATGTTATTCCAAATTCCACATTTGATATTTTATCATCCAATATAGATGCCGGATTTGCCCCTATTTCCAACATGAATTTTGAAAAACCCATCCTCACCATATTGAGAAGGGGTTGTCCAGATGATCTAAAAAATGTTTTCGATGTCTCAGAGGGATTGGAAAATAAAATTTTTCGATGTTCAATCAAAGTGAACACCTTATCGGAACTCTTTGATTGTATCAAAAGCAAACGCTATACATTGACAAGACTACAAAGAATTTTAACACATGTTTTATTAAATATAGACAAAAATGATATCTTTTATTCTAATAAAAAGGGCGGTCCCCGATATGCCCGCATATTGGCTTTTAACACAAAGGGCCGGGAGATACTCAGAACCTTGAAAAATTCTTCCTCTATTCCTATAATATCTAATTTAAAACATTATCGCCCTCAAGACGAAGCCGCACGTAAAATGCTGGATATCGATATCCGTGCAACAAACATATATTCCCTGGCTTTTAAAAATAAAATACCCGTCAAAGCACCCCTGGACTATACCACAAGTCCTTATTATGAAAATATTTAAATTGTTATTTGCTACAATATGAATAACACTCCACCTTATAAAATATATTTAATATATGTCTGCTATAGTGCTTGTTGACTAACTGGGATTTAATAAAAAATACATTCAATTACGGTTTCGAATATGAATAACTCCTACAACTCATTTCCCCGCTGTTTGCCGGACAGGCAATTCGCAGGGAGTTATAATCATATTCTGCAAATGTAATTTCATTGTATTTTTATTAAACAAATATATTTTCATTAAGGAGAAATATTATGTTCTTAAATGTTATTCTGTTTGCCGGATTTGCACTAATATTTATTTTCATCGCAATATGTTTTCGAAAATTTATAAATTACGGGTTATATAAGGCCTTTTCTAATTATTTAATCATACTGACCGTGCTTCTGTTAGTAGTTACAATTATGATATATCCGGCGGAATCCGTAGATGCGGCTTATAAAGGACTCGTTGTATGGGCAACATTAGTGATTCCCGCCTTATTTCCATTCTTTATCGGCTCGGAATTGTTGATCAATCTTGGTATTATAAAATTTATAGGTATAATGCTGGAACCCATAATGAGGCCTGTTTTTAATGTCCCCGGGGAGGGATCATTTGCATTTGCCATGAGCATCACCTCAGGATATCCGGTAGGAGCTAAAATTGTTTCTAAACTTAAATCGGATAAAATTTTAACTCAAGTCGAAGCCCAGAGATTGGTATCATTTTGCAGTACTTCCGGGCCTCTGTTTATGATCGGTTCAGTGGCCGTAGGCATGTTTAAATCACCGGAATTAGGGGTCCTCATAGCCCTTTCCCACTATTTAGGCGCAATTATTGTTGGCATGATATTCAGCCGTTACAAAAAATCACCTCAAGATAGTAAATATATCAGGCAAAAAGAAAACTCGATTGGGAAAGTCTTTTCTAAAATAAATATAGACAACAATCAGAATCCCCCCGTAGGAATTATTTTAGGTGATGCTGTTAAAAATTCATTAAATACCATATTGATGGTAGGCGGTTTTATAACCCTGTTTGCCGTCATCATCCGTATGCTAAAGCTTCTGGGGATAATAGATTTAATCACCTCTATCATAATTGCATTATTCCCTTTTAAAATATCCCCGACAATCGTTCGCTCCTTGATTACAGGACTTTTTGAAATAACCATGGGAGCAAAATCCGTTATTGATAGCGCAGGTATTGATTTATCCTATAAAATCGCTATTGTCAGTTTTATAATAGGATGGAGCGGTTTTTCCATACATGCACAAGTCACGAGCATCTTGGAAGGCAGCGGTATAAAATCTCACGTATACGTGATTTCCAAGGCCCTCCATGGATTGTTATCGTCGTTGATAGCATATATGCTCTTCCCCATATTTAACAGCTATTTATCCATATCACTTCCCGTATACAATACATATCAATCGATGGATCCTTATAAAAAGTTTTTATTAAACTGTAAATTATCAACCGAACTATTTATAGCGGTTTTAATAGGTCTGCTTTTTTTATCTCTGATACTTTCATTTTTATTAAAAATATATAACTATATTGTATGTAGAAAAAGAGTAAAATGACAATTTATTTCATGCTTTTCAATTCATCCCTATTTTCCTTAACAGTGCCGATCAGATCTGTCAGATCCAATTCAACGGATTCTAATAAACTATCCGCATAATCTTTTGCACCTAATCGCATTTCTTTGGCATTATTTTGCGCCTGTGTGATTATCTTCTCCGCCTGCTCATTGGCTAATTTAGTGATTTCACTCTCTTCAACCATTGACAGAATATGTTTATTTGCCTCTTCTGAAATTGTATCCGCCTCTTGCTGAGCCTCAGCCAATATACGCTGCCTCTCTTCATTAACCCATTGGGCTTGTTTGATCTCATCCGGAAGATGAATTCTAATATCTTTAATGATCTCTAATATTTCCCTTTTATCAACCAGTACTTTTTGTGCAAAAGGTATAGATGAACAATTTTCAATTATATCTTCCAATTCCTCAAGAAGTTTTAATACATTCATCACATAATCCCCCTTATTATATAGCCATAGGGCTAATTTGAAAATTTATTGATTACTTCTTTGCGAACGTTTTCGGGTACCAGCCCTTTTATACATCCGCCAAATCTGGCAACCTCTTTGACTATGCTCGAACTTAAATAAGAATATTCATTGCTGGTCATTAAAAATATTGTCTCAATATCAGGACATAATTTTCTGTTCATCAATGCCATCTGAAATTCATGTTCAAAGTCCGATATTGCCCTCAATCCTTTAACAATACTTACAGCATTTTTCTGTTTTGCATATTCCGCTAATAATCCTGTAAAAGTCTCTACTGTTACATTAGGATAACCTTCTACAGCGCTCTTAACTTGCTTGGCTCTTTCCTCCAAAGTAAATAAAGGATTTTTATTTGGATTATATATTATAGATACAATTAAATGTTCGCACATTTTAGAGGCTCTTTTAATTATATCCAAATGTCCGTTGGTGATCGGATCAAAACTTCCGGGATAGATTATTACCTTCATCTAATTCTCCTCCAATCGATAAAACGAAATCGCTACATCTCCATATCTATTAGTTCTGTGTCTTTTTAGCTCATGTACATTATCCGGAACCCTATCTTTTATATCATGTTCAACAATTATTATACCATCCGATTGTAATATATTATAAAAAAGGATTGTTCTTAAGGTAGGTTCTATCAATCCCTTTAAATATGGCGGATCTAAAAATATAATATCTGCCTTTACCCCCTGTTTGCTCAACCTTATTATAGCATTTGATGCATCCATGTGAATTATTTCGGAATCATCGATTAAACCTGTTTTCTTGAGGTTTTGCCCGATCAATCGAATACTGTTTCTGTTATTATCTATAAAATAGGCCTTATGGGCACCCCTTGACAATGCTTCTATACCTAAGCTACCGCTCCCTGCAAATAAATCTATTATAATACTGTCATATAATTCTGTCTTGATAATATTAAATATGGATTCCTTCACCCTATCGGCGGTTGGCCTCATATTCAAACCTTTGGACGCTTTTAATGTATGGCCCTTTGCTCTCCCTGAAATAACCCTCATATAGATTGATTCCTCCCAATTTAAACCCACTATATATAGCATAATATAGCATAAAATATCCGGCTTTTTAATCGCCGATACAAGGGATAAACTTAAATATACAATTATTTTAGCATATTCCTATCTATAAACAAAATATTTTTTATTTTAAGACTCCAAGTTTTTCCAACTTTCAACCTCTAAGGCCTCTGATGCTATTAAGCTATAGGGACAAGTTCCCTTTTCTAAAACAAAATTTTTGTTCTAATTTTTTCCTAAGCAACGGATGATCATTTAAATCTAGGCATGGATCTATTATCATCATTTTTTCTATTTCTTTTTGTGCTGTTATCAATACAGATACGTGCCTGAACAGATTAGCTACTTTAAGTTCCGGCAAACCATGTTGCCTGACACCAAAAAATTCGCCGGGACCCCTGAGTTGCAGATCTTTTTCGGATATAATAAAGCCATCTGTGGTATATTGCATTATATCCATACGTTGTTTAGAAATTTCCGATTCACTATTATTTATTAAAATACAGTATGACTGGTGATTTCCCCTACCTACTCTTCCTCTCAGTTGATGAAGCTGGGTAAGTCCGAAACGTTCTGCGCTTTCCACTACCATAATAGTTGCATTGGGAATGTCTACCCCAACTTCTATGATAGTAGTTGAAACCAAAACATCTATATCGCCTTTCTTAAACTCTGCCATTGTTTTTTCTTTTTCTTTAGCCCGCATCCTCCCGTGGAGAAGTGCAACATTATAATCCTTCAACAGGTCCGTGGAAAGCTCAGCGGCAATTTCTATGGCTGATTGAACATCCATATATTCCGATTCCTCTATCAACGGACAGACTACATAGGCCTGTCTACCTTCATCCAATCCCTTTTTTACAAAATCATAGATACTGTTTCTTTTGGTAGGAGCACGAGCATATGTTTTTATGTTCATTCTACCCGGCGGTAATTGGTCTATAACCGATATATCCAAATCACCATATAAAATCAACGCCAATGTTCTGGGAATTGGGGTTGCCGTCATAACTAGGACGTGGGGATTTTTTCCTTTATTGGCGAACACGGCCCTCTGCCTTACTCCGAATCTATGCTGCTCATCCGTAATTACCAAGGCCAAATTGTGAAAACTTACACCCTTCTGAATGAGCGCATGGGTACCTACTATTGCATCAATTTCCCCAGATTCTATTCCTTCCAATATCCTACTTTTTTCGTTCTTGGACAGGCTTCCTGTTAAAAGCTCCGTCCTGATCCCCAACGGTTCAAGCAATTCCTTTATAGACGAATAGTGCTGTTCCGCCAATATCTCCGTCGGTGCCATAAAACCGCCCTGATATCCGCTCATCACTGTTTTTAATAAGGACATCACAGCTATAATTGTTTTGCCTGAGCCTACATCCCCCTGCACCAGTCTATTCATAGGTATATCTCTTTCCAGATCCAGAGATATCTCCTCAAAAACTCTTTTCTGTGCCTCAGTCAATGCAAATGGTAATGTTTTAATAAATTCATCTATCCTATCGGTGTTCCTGAGAGGTATTCCCTTTTTATCTTGCAGTACTTTCTCCTTTATACTGAGCAACCCTAACTGTAAAAGAAAAAATTCCTCAAATACTAATCTATATTTGGCTATTTTAAGTGCTTGTACAGAGATTGGAAAATGTATATTATGTAAAGCAAATTTAATACTGCAGAGCTTATTGTCCCGTATAATCTTTTCCGGCAAATACTCCACTACAAAACTATTGACTATTTGAAGTGCTCTTCTTTGTATTGAAATGAGCTCTTTTTGACTCAATCCGTCAGTTGACGGATATATCGGAACTATATCTTGCTTATTATTATCGTATACATCCGATTTTTCTATAACGGGGTTGACCACTTGTAACCCCCTGAAACCTTTTTTGATTTCACCATTTACCATTACCCTCTGGCCCGGAGCCAATATTTTTTTTAAATATGTTCTATTAAAAAATATAATTTCAATATTTGCGGTTCCATCTTCGATACAAAACTTGATCAAGGACAAATTTTTTCTGGGTCTTGATATCTTTATTCTCCCGGATATTTTCCCATAAAAAGTTGCCTTTTCGCCCGGCTCCAAATCAATAATTTTCTTTATATTTCTTCTATCGTCATAGTCCCTGGGCATATGCCATACCATGTCCTCAATAGTGTTTATATTAAGCCGTTTTAAAAGATGAGACTTCTTTGGTCCAACCCCCTTTATATATTGAATATCTCGTTTTAATTTGCTCATTTATTAACACTCCAAATATCCCTTTACTCCTATTATAACAGAGGAATTTTAAAACCGGTAAGTAAACTAAAATATGATAAATATTTCAAGAAAAAACAGTTCCGAATATTTCTCTATTCAATAGAAAATATATAATAATACAATGGTTGTCCTCCATAATATAATTCAACATCTATGTTTTCATACTTATCAGCTAACTCTTCCAGTATTTCGTCAGCTTCCTTTTCAGTTATCTCGGATCCATAAAAAATAGTTACTATTTCACTTTTATCCGTTATCATCTCTTCCATGAGGCTTATGGACACCTGCTTGACATCTTTCCCTACAGATTTTATATCATCATCGGATATCCCCAAAATATCCCCCTCATGAATCTCCAAGGAATTATAATCCGTATCCCTGATAGCGTAAGTAACCTGGCCTGTTTTAACTGTTTTAATGGCCTCCAGCATCGCCTCTTCGTTATCTTCGGAAACAGCTTCAAAATCAAATGATAATAAAGCTGCCAACCCTTGCGGGATGGTCTTTGAGGGAACCACAATAATATCTTTGTCTGAAATATCCTTGGCCTGATTAGCTGCCATAAATATATTGCTATTGTTAGGCAAAATGATTATTGTTTCGGCATTGACATTTTTAATAGCATTTACAAAGTCCTCCGTACTCGGATTCATGGTCTGGCCGCCTTCAATCACATGAACAAAAGCAAAATCTTCAAATATACTGATCAAACCTTCCCCCATTGCAACCACAATGAAACCATACTTATCCATATCCTCTTCGTTTTTCACAGCAGTTTTATTTTCATTCTCCTTGAATACTTCATGCCTATGCTGTAGTCTCATGTTATCTATTTTTATATCACTCAATTGCCCTGTTTCCAATGCATGCTCTATTATTTTTCCCGGATGATTCGTATGTATATGAACTTTTACGATATCATTATTTCCGACAACCAGCATCGAATCCCCGTATTCCCCTATGGTTCTTCTAAATTTATTGATATTCACATCATTCGTATGAATTATAAATTCCGTACAATATCCGAATTCTATTTCACCCTCAATTTCTTCTATATAATGAATATACTCGTGATCTACAATACCATCTTCTTCGGACACATGCACATCTCCGGTAATATGAGACAATGCACCTGAATATATATAAACCAATCCTTTACCGCCGGAATCAACAACTCCCGCATCCTTTAACACTTTAAGCTTTTCCGGCGTCTGACTGAGGGATTTTTCGGCTTCTATAATAACCTTTTCCATAAAGGTTACTATATTTTTTTCAGTATTTGCAATTATCAATGCTGCCTCCGCACTTTCCCTGGCTACCGTCAAAATAGTGCCTTCTACCGGCTTCATAACGGCTTTATACGCTATATCGGAAGCAGTCATAAGGGCCTCGGCTAAATTTCTTGTATTTATTTTATTTCTACCTCTGATTCCCCTTGCAAATCCCCTGAAAAGTTGGGACAAAATTACTCCGGAATTTCCCCTGGCACCCATCAAAGAACCGTTAGCGGCAGCATTAGCAATATCCTCTAACATATCGGTTTTTACAGCCCTTATCTCCTTAACCGCAGATTGCATGGTCAAGGACATATTGGTCCCGGTATCTCCGTCAGGAACAGGAAATACATTTAAGGAATTAACTATGTCTTTATTTTTTTCTAGGGACTGTGCACCCGATAATATCATTTTCTTTAACAATGCTCCATCAATGTATTCGATTTCCAATACTAGTACCTCCTTAGATTACTTCTGAACTCTGACACCTTGGACATTAATATTAACCTTTTTAACATTCATCCCTGTCAAATGCTCTATATTATATTTTACTTTTTCTATAATGTTATTTGCAACTACAGATATGCGGGTGCCGAACTCCACAATTACAAATATATCGATTGTTATTTCGTTCTCTTCGGTATGTACCTTTACACCTCTTCCGGACTGTTCCCTTTTAAGCAGTTCTACAAGCCCCCCTGCCGCAGATTTGGCCGCCATGCCTACCACTCCGTAACATTCCATGGTTGAAACACCTGCAATGGATGTTAGGGCATTATCATCAATTATAATCGTACCTAGATCATTGATCAATTTACCTGGCATTAAAAAACCTCCCCGATTTATTTTTTCCCTACTATATTTATTCCCTACATTATCACAATATAATTCTTGATAATAATCATATATAATATAATATCATATTGTATATGATTATTAGGGATAGTTCAATAGTATCCCGCAATCGGCATAAACATACGGGAATTTTCAATGATTATGAAACATCATATATTTTTAAGTATTGATATTGCATAAATGTATTATATATGATAGTATTATTATGTTTTAAGGGATGAATTAGGCTAGAGGGAGGTGTTCGTAATGGCAAGAGTATGTGAAATCTGTAAAAAAGGTAAAATTTCGGGTAATAAAATCAGTCATTCAAATCGTCATAGCAGAAGAACCTGGGAGCCTAACTTAAAAAGAGTTAAGGCCGTGGTAAACGGCACTATAAAGAGAATAAATGTATGTACGAGATGCCTACGTTCCGGTAAAGTTAAAAGAGCGTTATAATTTTATATAAGAAAAGCCTCCATCAGTGGCGGCTTTTTATATTTAACAATCTATTTTGCATAATAGCAATCCTATCATAATAAATAGCCCGGCTATTATAAGAAACCATACTTGCAGCGGGATAATATATAAAAACATTACTACCCCAATCAATGTGATTATTGACCCAATAAGTTTTAGTGAAGAATGCCTTCTTCTTCTTTTAAACATATCTTCACCTGCCCTATGTAATATTATACTACTACTATACTATTCCTGAGCAATGAAAAATGTCACAAGAAATTTAAGTTTTTGTGACAAAATACACCTGCTACAATTCTATTCAATTTATCTTTATATTCAATTTATCTTTATATTCAATTTATCTTTATATTCAATTTATATTTATATTCAATTTATCTTTATATCTGATTTATTTTGAAGAACAAATTTTAACGACTAACAAAATACCGCCTTTAACCGATATGATAATTTCCTCCGATACGGATTTATTGCTTATACCCAAGGAGCTGCCC
>CAYOGD010000011.1:0-20780 GCA_964403395.1 uncultured Alkaliphilus sp. | reverse complement strand
GGGATTGTTTTACATATTATGCAACTTCTAAGGCATTATTGACGAGGGCGGGTTTCGAAAGCATGATGATTCTCAGGGATACTGATTCATCTTTTCATGCTTGGAGCCTGGTCAAATTTGAAGATAACTGGTATCATTTTGACCCTACTCCTTCCAGGAGGGGCAAATATTACGTGTGTTTTTTACGCACGGATGAAGAGGTGTCAGAGCATTCCCAATGGTGTGAAGACTATTTTAAGTTTGATCCGGACAAGTATCCTGCAACGCCGGCGGAACCTGTGGAGCATCCAAGGATTCTATGATTAAATTGATTATAAATATTTAATTTTCATATTCAATAAAAAAATGCGCAATCATGCAAATTAGTGTCTATCGCATCCGGCTCGTCAAATTGCAGGGTCCGGGGTTTAAGGGTCACAAGTAATGAGGAGATCAATCATGCAAAACAATATATTGGAATATTTAGAACATACTGTAAAACGGCTTCCCAATAAAATTGCTTATGCAAACGGAGAAGAAGGTGTCACCTTCAAGGAGGTCTATGACAGGGGAAGAGCTATTGGCACATTTTTAAATAAGCAGGGGCTTTGTAAACAGCCGGTCATAGTATTTATGGCTAGGCACCCAAGAGCAATTGTAGCTTTCTTTGGCGTTGTATATGGGGGCAATTTTTATGTGCCCATAGATAAGGAGATGTCCCGTTTTCGCATCGAACTGATACTGAAAAATTTAAACCCGAAGGCCGTTATCTGTGATGAAACTACTGAGGAAGTTATGGAAACATTTGATTATAAGGGAGATGTATATCTTTATGATGATATAATAAAGACGGATGTTGATGAAGATATAATACATGATATCCGAGATACTGCAATTGATACGGACCCGATTTATGTTGTATTTACCTCCGGTTCGACCGGTATCCCAAAGGGGGTGATTGCCTGTCATCGTTCGGTCATTGGCTATGTCGAAACCTTATCGGAAATTTTGGAATTCGATGAAAATACGGTGTTTGGCAATCAAACGCCGCTGTATTTGGATGCATGCCTGAAAGAACTACTTCCGACATTAAAATTTGGGGCAACAGCCTATATAATTCCGAAGAAATTATTTATGTTTCCTCTCAAGTTGGTTGAGTTCTTAAATGAATATAAAATCAACACCATATGTTGGGTGGTTTCGGCTTTGACTATCATATCTTCTTTTAGAGTATTCGATAGTTTGGTGCCTGAATATCTACATACCGTAGCCTTTGCCAGCGAATTGTTTCCTGTCAAACAGTTCAATATTTGGAGAAAAGCGTTACCGGATGCTAAATTTATAAATTTATACGGGCCGACGGAGGCAACGGGTGTATGCTGTTATTTTAAAGTGGAACGTCATTTTAAAGAAGACGAAATTTTGCCCATAGGAAGACCCTTTAAAAATACGGAAATCATACTGTTGGATGATGACAATAATATACCTGCTGAAGGTGAACTAGGGGAGATATGCATCAGGGGGACTTCTCTCACATTGGGTTATTATAGAGCATTTGACGAAACTGACAAGGTATTTGTACAAAATCCCTTAAATGATTCATATCCGGAGCTCATCTACAGAACCGGTGATCTCGGAAGATATAATGAGAGAGGGGAGCTGGTATTTGTCTCCCGCAAAGATTATCAGATTAAACATATGGGACATCGGATCGAACTTGGAGAGATTGAAGTAAATGTGGGCATGCTGGAGGGCATTAAAAGTGCCTGCTGTATCTATGATGATCATAAAGAAAAGATTATATTGTATTATGTGGGTGATATAGATAAAAAACAGATCACCCTGGGCTTAAAAGAAAAACTGCCCAGGTATATGATTCCAAATCATATCGAAGCGTTGAAAACGATGCCCCTCACTGCAAACAGCAAAATAGACAGGGCGTTTTTAAAAGAACATATCAATATGAGGAAGAAGGGGATATAGATATGGACATTCTACTGGAAATTCTGGAAGATATGCATTCGGACATCGATTTTGAAACCTGTGAAACTTTGATTGATGACGGTGTGCTGGATTCTTTTGATATTATAACTTTGGTCGCCGAGATTGACAGTGAGTTTGATGTTGCGATTCCCGTAGAGGAGATAATACCGGATAATTTTAATTCCGCAAGGGCCCTATATGCTTTGATTGAACGCCTGGCGGATTGATATGTAAATCTGATAAAAAATATTTTCGATTACGGTTTTGAATAAGGATAACTCTTATAATTTATCTTAATAAAAAATATGCTCAACTGCGGATTTGAAGGGTGAGTTTATGCTTTTTACATCGTATGGTTTTATAATATTTATAACGTTATTATTTATAATTTACTATATTATTCCTAAGAAACATCAGTGGAAGTTACTTCTTGGGGCGAGTTATCTATTTTATTATTTCGCAGGCCCGAAATTTTTGCTGTATATTTCCTTAACCACTGTATCGACTTATATAGTGGGTTGTAGAATTGGTGCTTTACACGAGACTCAATCCGAATATCTGGCCGAGTACAAGGATAAATTATCACGGGAAGAGAGAAAAGAGTACAGGGCGTCTATAAAATCTGAACAATGGAAATGGCTTTTGTTCTGTATGATTTTAAATTTCGGAATTTTAGCTGTGGTGAAATATACCAATTTTGCCATAGCAAATATCAATCATATTTATCAAGCCCTTGGCAGCACAAGGCAGCTCTCTTTTTGGAACCTGGCCCTGCCCATGGGTATATCATTTTATACATTTAAAACAATGGGATATATTATAGATGTTTATAGAGGGAAATATCCGCCGGAAAGGAATATTTTCAAACTGGCATTATTTGTATCTTTTTTCCCCCAGTTGATTCAGGGGCCTATAAGCAGGTTTGATGATCTGTCCCAAACACTTTTTGATGAACACCCCTACAACAGCAGCAATGTCAATTTGGGCCTTCAGAGAATGATGTGGGGATATTTTAAAAAATTGGTGATTGCCGACCGTATGCTGGTAGCGGTCAATACAATAATCCGCAATCCGGACATATATCAGGGAGTATTTGTATTTGTCGGGATGCTTTTTTATGCATATCAGCTGTATGCCGATTTCACGGGGGGAATCGATATAACTATCGGTGTTGCTCAGGTATTGGGGATTGAGGTGCAGGAAAATTTTGAGAGGCCTTATTTTTCAAAATCTATAACGGAATACTGGAGAAGATGGCATATCACGATGGGAGCCTGGTTTAGGGATTATTTATTTTATCCCATTTCGGTGAGCAGGCCTATGCTGAATCTGTCTAAATCTTCAAGGCAGCGTTTCGGAAATGCCATAGGGAGGCGTATCCCGGTTTATATTTCCACATTGGTCGTCTGGTTTACCACAGGCCTTTGGCATGGGGCAAGTTGGAATTTTATCGTGTGGGGTCTGATGAATGGTATTGTCATCATCATATCTTTAGAATTAGAACCTTTTTATAGATGGTTTCACAGTAAATTTGATGTAAAACATATGTTTTCATATCGTTTATTTCAAGTTGTCCGCACTGTGCTGCTGATGAGCAGTTTAAGGCTGCTTGACTGCTACAGGGATGTGCCTATGACATTCAGAATGTTCGGTACAATGTTTACAAAATTTAATATTGCTAAATTGTTTGATGGGTCGCTGATGAGTCTCGGTTTAAAAATGGCGGATTATGTCGTTCTCCTGGTTGGGCTTGTTATTCTGATCACTGTTAGCCTGATTCAAAGGGACGGAAGCGTAAGGCACAGGATTGCGGAAAAACCTCGTGTTGTGCGCTATGCTGTAAATTCCTTGGCATATTATGCTTTAATTATCGTAATTTTGGTGTTTGGGGCTTATGGAATAGGCTATGATTCCAGCCAGTTTATTTACAATCAGTTTTAGGAGGGCATTATGAAGAAGTTTTTTGTTATTTTCATGGTGATATGTATAATATTGGGGAGCCTTTATCTGTTACAGAGATTATTGATGCCGAAATATGTATCTACAATAGCGGAGGGTTCTTTGATTGAAGAATATTATGGGGAAAAGGGAAATCACGATGTAATATTTGTCGGAGATTGTGAAGTATATGAGAGTTTTTCACCGATTACACTTTGGGAGAAGTACGGTATCACAAGTTACATCCGCGGTAGCCCGCAGCAATTGATTTGGCAATCATATTACCTATTAGAGGAAACTTTTAAATATGAAAAACCGGAGGTAGTGGTCTTCAGTATTTTGGTGATGAAATACAATGAGCCGCAAAAGGAAGCATATAACAGGTTGGCTCTCGACGGTATGAAGATGTCTCTTTCAAAATTAAAATCTGTAAAGGCATCCATGCTTGAGGAAGAAAATTTGATGGATTATGTATTTCCGCTCTTGAGATATCATTCGAGATGGAGTGAATTGACAAAAGAAGATTTTCAATATATGTATAAAAAGGACAAACTGTTTCACAACGGATATTATATGAGGGCCGATGTCAAACCCGTAGGAACTATTCCCGTGGGGAAAAAACTTCCGGATTACCGGTTTGGGGAAAATGCTTATTATTACCTGGATCGTATTGTAGAACTGTGCGAAAAAAATAATGTTGAATTAGTATTGATCAAGGCTCCAAGCCTGTACCCTTATTGGTATGATGAATGGGAAGCTCAAATGGAGCAATATGCGGAAGAACATAATCTGCAGTATATAAACTTTTTAAAGCTTGTTGATGAGATAGGCATTGATTATAACGAGGACACATATGATGCCGGTTTACATTTAAATGTAACGGGGGCGGAAAAATTATCAGATTATTTCGGTAAAATTTTAAGCGAGACCTATCAATTGAAAGATAAGAGAGATGACGAAGAACTCAGCAGGATATGGGATGAAAAGATTGACTTTTATTATAGAGTGAAAGAAAATCAATATAAGGAGATTGAAAAATACGGGCGCCTGAAGACCATTGGCACACAGGAGCCATAGTTTACAGGTGCGGAATGTTAAATTTATAGCGATATTTTTATAATGTGGGGAGATGTAAAGATGAAAAAAGTAGGGTTGTTATTGATGGTGCTGATTTTATTGATGACAGGCTGCGGCGGCGAGAAAAATACAACGAAGGATTTAAATGGCGATAAAGGCGGCAATAAACCGGTGGAATCTATCAAAAAACCGGATGGTGAAGCAAAAACTAAGGGATATGTATTTGAATATAAAGGAATCACAATTGCCATGAATGAGAAGGCGGCTCCTATTTTGGAGCGTTTAGGTGAACCTTTGGACTATTTCGAAGCGGAAAGTTGTGCATTTGAAGGTTTAGACAAGATTTTCACATATAGCGGTTTTGAACTCCACACCTATGAAATAGAAGGAGTGGATTATGTGGCGGCTGTGATGTTTTTAGACGACAGCGTTTCCACAAAAGAAGGAGCATATTTATATTCCGGTTTAGATGATGTTCTATCAAAATACGGCAATAATTATGTTAAGAATTTAGGATTATACACATATCAGTTGAATAAATCTAGGGTTTCATTTTTGGTTGAAGATAATGAGGTAGTTTCAATCGAATACAATGCGATTACCGAATAGAATAAACAGTTGAGGAGAAAAAACATTGCAAACAGAAGAAAACAAGATGGGTATTATGCCTGTTGAAAAATTATTGATAAACATGTCATTGCCCATCATGGTGTCTATGTTGGTGGAGGCCCTTTATAATGTGGTAGACAGCATATTTGTAGCTAAAATCAGTGAAAATGCCCTAACTGCGGTTTCACTGGTCTTTCCCGTGCAAAATCTTATAATTGCCATCGCTGTAGGTACCGGTGTGGGAATTAATGCTTTTCTTTCCAGATCTCTTGGGGAGAAAAATATTGAAAAGGCAAACAGTGTGGCCAATAATGGTATATTGTTGGGATTGCTGAGTTATGTTTTATTTCTGGCATTCGGCCTTTTATTTTCCAGGCCCTATTTTACGTTCCAGGTCGATGATATGGAAATTATTGAATATGGCATCCCTTATTTGAGGATTATCTGTATAGGATCTATCTGCAGATTTATTCATATCGTATTTGAACGATTGCTGCTGTCCACAGGAAAGACCTTTTATACTATGATCGCTCAGGGAGCAGGCGCTATCGTCAATATTATACTGGATCCCATTTTTATATTTGGACATTTCGGAATACCTGAAATGGGAACGGCAGGGGCAGCAATAGCAACGGTCATCGGTCAAATAACAGCAGCTACTCTTGTCATCATTTTTAATTTCAGGGTAAACAGGGAAATCAATATAAGTGCAAAGGGTTTCAAGCCGAATTTAAAGATCATCAAAGATATCTATTCGGTAGGTATCCCTTCTATCGCCATGATGGCTATCATTTCCGTTACCACCTATGGAATGAATGGTATCCTGAACAGGTTTTCCTACACAGCTATTGCTGTTTTCGGGATATATTTTAAATTGCAGAGTTTTATATTTATGCCGGTCTTCGGTTTAAATAATGGTATGGTCCCCATTATCGCCTTTAATTACGGTGCCGGAAACAAGGGGAGGATTATCAGAATTATCAGATTAGGCATCACCTATGCATTTTGTATTATGATTTTTGGCCTGATTTTGATTCAAATATTGCCCGAGAAGATACTGGCACTCTTTAATGCATCGGAGGATATGCTCAGTATAGGTGTTCCGGCCCTGCGCATTATAAGTTTGAGTTATATTTTTGCAGGTATCAGTGTAGTGGCAAGTGCGATATTTCAGGCCTTTGGCAATGCGCTGTTGAGCTTGCTCACCGCTGTTTCGAGGCAATTGGTTGTACTATTGCCTGCAGCCTATATATTGTCATTTTTTGAAAATGTAAATCTTATATGGCTGGCGTTCCCCATAGCCGAAATAATATCCCTGGCACTGAGCATCATATTTCTCAAATATATTTATGACAGAAAAATTGCAACCCGGTGATTTTTTATTATCACTGCAGTCCGGCCCATGCCAGGGTACAATGCAGGGGATTCATTCATAAAACGGGGAAAAGATATTAGGCGAGATGTAATAATATACCAAAAAAGTGCATCACACTGGCGCCCAAAACAAACATGTGCCAAATTGCATGGCCGTAGGGTAATTTTTTGATACTATAAAATATGGTGCCTAATGTATACATCAAACCGCCGCCTAAAATCCATGCGAAAAATTTTGCAGATGTTGTTGCAATTATGGGTTTTATAGTAAATACTGCAATCCAACCCATGCCCAGGTATAATGCCAAAGATAACTTTTTAAATTGGTCCATTCTGGAATGAGTGGTTATTTTAAATATTACACCGAATATAGCCATAGACCATACGGCTATCAAAATAATAATTCTTAAATATCCTTTCATCGCAAGCAGTGCGATGGGAGTGTAGGTTCCGGCAATAAATAAATATATGGAGGAATGATCAAATATTCGGAGTATCTTTTTTGCCCTTTGGTTGGTGATACTGTGATATAGGGTAGAAAACAGATACATCAATATTATGCATAAACCGTAGATACTGAAGGAAACAATAGATATGACTTCTTTTTTTCGAATGGAAAAAACAAGTAAAATGGTCAAGGCTGCAACCCCGAACAACACTCCGATACCGTGAGTTATACTGTTGGCAATCTCCTCTTTAATTGTATATCTCTTATCTGATGCTGATTTTACGATGTTGTTTTTCATTCTATCACCCATCTTTTTATATTATTTATAAAGATTAATTTATTATATTGAATCCGAGATTGTTTTAGCGGTACTGTTTCTGATTATTTTTTAACAATTCGAAGATTCTTTATTTCATTTCGTTCATTCAGATACTATGATTTAGGATCTTTTCAGCAATTACTTTGTGTTCTCACATCTTACCAATGATTATGTCCTATATTTAATATTATATATCATAGATCCGGATTTTCGTAATATATTTAATAGTATGTGAGCCTGTTCTGAAAAAGCCGCTAAAAATCGCATCTACCAATCTGTCGCTTTTGATCGAAAAAATATTGTTTACTTTATCAATATTATAATATAAAATAGTCTACAATCAGATATAAGGGAGAGAACAGGAATGAAAAAAATCGGTTTGTTATTGATAATATTAATTTTATTGTTAACAGGATGTGGTTTCAGAATGCATAGATTGTGAGGTTCAAATAACAACAAAGGCAATGGTGTGCCGAATTCCTATGAATATTGTGTTTAACATGTAAAAAAATAATTTGGAAATCGATATATACCTGCTAAGTTGTTTTTGTGACATAAGATATTGCACCCCGTTTTTCATACTGACATTTTATCAAAGTAATTTACAGGGTGATATTATCACAGAATAACAACAATTAATTCAGAAAAACACTTGACAACTATATAATGTTGAGTATATAATCAATTTCAATCACAAGTTAAAAGAGCGATGATGAAGAGAAAGATACCAATGCTTTGGTTTCAGAGAGCCGGTGGGAGGTGTGAGCCGGCATCAGGGCGGTATGTAATACTAGTTTCTGAGCTTCTCGGCTGAACATATGTAATAAGTAGGTTGAGACGGGTTCTACCGTTATATGGATACCGGATGGTAGTTCGGGAAAGAGGCAGTTTACTGCGAATTAGGGTGGTAACACGAAGATAATATCCTTCGTCCCTATAAGTTGATACTTATAGAGGCGAGGGATTTTTTATTTGGCCCGGCCGGGGCTATAGTTTGGCAAGGAACATGGACCGATGGGTCTATCTCCAAGGCATACGTGGCATAAAACGAATTATTAGAATTAGAGACAAACGAGGATGGCGAAATCTGTCCTCACAGCATACATGACATAAAACCGGAAATTGCATATAAAATTTATTATATAGGGAGGAATTGAAAATGGGTAAGAAAATAAGTTTTTTCGACACAACCTTGAGAGATGGAGAGCAGTCACCGGGCTGCAGCATGAATAAGAGGGAAAAATTGATTTTAGCTAAACAACTGCAGAGATTGGGGGTAGATGTTATAGAAGCCGGATTTGCAGCAGCATCGGAAGGGGATTTTGAATCGGTTCAAGCCATAGCTGATGAAATAAAAAATTCTACGGTAGCGGTGTTGGCGAGGGCTGTAAAAGGTGATATAGATAGGGCATGGGAAGCAGTGAAGGGTGCGGCAAAGCCGAGGATACACATATTTTTAGCAACTTCGCCGATTCATATGGAATACAAATTAAAAAAGAAACCTGATGAAGTGGCAAAAATGGCGGAGGAAATGGTCAGATATGCGGCAGGTTTTTGTTCTGAAATAGAATTCTCCGCAGAAGATGCTACCAGAAGCGAACCGGAATTTTTGGCAGAGGTATTTGACAGAGTGATTATGGCCGGGGCAAAGATTATAAACATTCCCGATACGGTGGGTTATGTTATGCCTAATGAGTTTTATGATTTTATCATGGAAATAAGAAAAAGATCAAAATATTTGGATACAGTGCAGACCTCCGTACACTGTCACAATGATTTAGGTTTGGCGGTGGCGAATACATTATCTGCATTGAGAGCGGGAGTGACTCAGTTCGAATGTACGATTAACGGTATAGGTGAAAGAGCAGGGAATGCCGCATTAGAAGAATTGGTGATGGCTTTGGAAGTCAGGCAGGATATACATGGTTTTGATTTTAATATAAATACTAAAGAAATAACGAAGACGAGTAATTTACTCAGCAGTATAACAGGGGTTCATGTACAGCCAAACAAGGCTATTGTGGGTGCCAATGCTTTTGCACATGAATCCGGAATACATCAGCATGGAGTATTGGCTAAAAGGGAGACATATGAGATAATGACTCCTGAATCTGTCGGTTTGACAACAGGTAAATTGGTATTGGGAAAACATTCGGGGCGTCATGCATTCAGGGATAAAGTGGAGTCCATGGGTTATGATCTTCCGGAAGAGGAGTTTAACGAGGCTTTTGAAAAGTTCAAAACACTTGCAGATCAAAAGAGAGAAGTATTCGATAGGGATATAGAGGCAATTTTGACTAAGGGGATTTATGGTGAAGATGCTAAATATAAATTGAACAGATTTGTTATAAATGCCGGAAATACAATTACGACGACCGCATCGGTTGTACTAAATATAGATGGAGAGGACAGAGAAGGAATATCATTTGCGAGCGGCCCTATAGATGCTGCATTCAGTGCGATAGAAAAATGTTTAGATAAGGATATCTTGCTCGAGGATTATTCACTTCAATCGATCACTGAGGGGACGGACGCTTTAGGTTTTGCGACGGTGAAACTCAGATATGATGATGATCACTATATAGGCAGGGGTGTAAGCATAGACGTCATTGAAGCCAGTATAAATGCATATATAGATGCGATTAACAGGATATAGTTTAATTATGTGTTACAAGTGGGCGGACACACGGGTCCGCCCCTACATTATCAATTTTCATCTTTTCTTTGGATATCCGTCATTATTTCCATTACCTGTTCATCATTCACCTGAGCAAAATCCCGGTAGAATTGACCTACCGCAAAGAAACGCTCTTCACAGAGTACGTACCTCACTTCATCGGCGAGTTTATTCAGTTCGGATAAGGTGGAAGGAGCAATGACAGGGGTGGCAACTATTATACGTTGGGCCTTCAGGTTTCTTAAAAAACTGATTGCCGCTATCACCGTCTGTCCCGTGGCAATTCCGTCATCGACAATGATTGCAATTGTCTGTTCCAGATTGGGATAATGGGAATTCTTCCGATATTGTTCCAATTGTTCTTTTATTTGGGCGGTAGTTGTTTTAGCAGCCGTCTGTAAGTAATCCGAAGAGACATTTAATCCGGCAATTATATTTTGGTTTACATTTATGTTCCCCATTGGATCTACGGAGCCAATGGCCAGTTCCGGATTGTGTGGGGCTCGAATTTTCTTAGTTATAACCAAATCCAGCGGTAAACTAAGGCGCTCTGCTACTTCGGCTCCTGTAACTACCCCGCCCCTGGGGATGGCAAAAATTATACAGTTGTCACAGCGATTAAAATCCTCGAGCTTTTCCGCCAATCGTATCCCGGCATGACGCCGATCTTTAAACATTTATTTCACCTCTTTTGTTTTCGGTTTGGTGCAAACAACATATCACAATTATATCATATCCGAAATATTATATAATTGATAGGAGGCAATTTTTAGATGGCATTTTATTATTTTGATCAGGATATCACAGCTTATACAGCAAAATGCGGGCGTATAACGGCTTCGGGTTTAATACCGGAGGTGGGATATGTTGCCGTTCATCCTGCCAGGTGGGGAATGGATCAGTGGAATAACCCTATTATACCTTTCGGTGCATCGATTACCCTGTTAGATACCGAGGAATCGATATTCCATCCGGTTTACGGGGAATTGAGATCTTTTCAAGTACAAGATATCGGAGATATGTTAAATTCGAGGGGCTTGTCCAGGTATTTTCTTGACATCTATTGGGGCGAGGGACCGGACATGGAACAATCTGCAATTAATTTCGGAATGCAAAAAAGGAGCTTCAGAGTGGAATATTAAAAATCACGGATGTTATTTTAAAAATAAAGTCGGCGGGCCAAACAATCGAAACGCCTATCACACAGCCTGGCGTCTCCCTGACATCACTTCTGATATCTTCTATCTGGCTCTCCGTCTTATTCCGGAAAAACCAAGCCCTGCCAGTAAAAAAATTCCGGCAAACAACAACTGCATGAGGATTTCGTGCTTTATATCCGGGAGGGAACCAATTTGCATATCGTTTATCTTCACAAAATAGTAGGTCGGGAAAAACTTTGCTATTGCCAGAATTTTGTCTCCCAAGAGCTGTTGGGGAACCATTACCCCGGATATAAACGCGGTTCCCAAAGATAAAACTGTGGAAAGACCGCTTATGACAAATTTATGTTTGAATATACTATTTATTAAAAACGTAAGGCTCAGTATTGAAAAGGAGAAGACTGTCACATTTATTATATATTTGCTCAAGTCAATTCCTGCTATATATTTTCCTTTTAACACAATACTGCCTAAAGCAAATACGGATGTGATTACAGCTGCAATGGTTAACTGGCCCAGATATATTTCCGCATTGAACCGGGAGGATTTTTTTGGAGATATTTTTCCTCTGTTTTTAATGTTGTCATTGTTAAAATCAGCCATCATTATTCCCATGATTGCGATATATATAGCCATAATTATATAGCCGGCGAAATTATAATAAGACCTGAACCATTCATTGGTGCTGTCATTCCTTATTCTGTCATCTTTTTTTATCAGCTCTATCTCGGCTTTTTCATTCAATGCGAGATTTACTTCCTTCAGATCAAATTTGCCTTCTTTGTAGGTTGCATTGGCAAAAATGAGGAATTTATTGATTTGGTTTTGTACCTGTATAGATTCCATTTTTCTGTCATCCCTGTAGATTTCAACCGATTTTTGTTTGTTGATCACTCTTTCTTCAAAATTTTCCGGGATCACTATTATCGCATCTGCTGCCTCCAGAAAAATCTGTTCCTTTATATATTCTTCATCAGGGATAATTTCAATTATATTATTCCTTTTAATCAGGTAATTTTTTAAACTATCGGATAGTTCGCTGTGGCTGTTGTCAATTATTCCTATGTTTAGTTTAATATCCAATAAGAAATCAGGAGCTTCCTGTGCAGTATCTGAACTGATTGCGATCGCTAAAATAAAAAATATGGTTGCATAGGCGAGTATGATCCATTTATTCCTCAGGGCTATTTTAATAAAATATTTAAATACTGTCATAATTTCGCCCCCTCAAAAATATATAGGACAGAGATGCCAGGATCACGGAATAAAGCGATAAAAGTAGAATTCCTTGGCCTATATTTTGGGTGTTTTTCAACAGATTTATCCTATATAGGTTATTGGTTATTATAGATACGGGGTTCAATTTGTTTATGATAGGGATATGTTTATCTAATGTTATTTTGGTCCAGGGCCCCATCATTCCCGCAAAAAAGGCTAAAATTAACGTAATTGCTACAGCTATTAAAATCTTTATATCATCTTTTTTCTTGTTGGAGGCTCCGATAAATATTCCGAGGGCCACGCCGAACAAGTTACCTAATACTATAAAGATACTGCTGTATTTTGCTTCGCTGAACAGTTCGATTTTCAGGATATATTTAATGAAAACAATCAGTATCCCGTTTGAAAGTAGATTCAACAACAGGGCTACTATTATTCCCGATAACAAAAAATTATATTTTTTAAGCGGAGTTACATTGATTCGAGCACCTAAATTTGATAGGTTGGCTTGGACTAAACTGATCGTCTCAATCCCGGCAGAAATCCCATAGGTGGAAAACATGGCAATCATGGAGTAGAATATAACAATCATAGGGTTTGATTGTTGATTTTTATTTGATGTATAATCTATATCAAAATTATAATCCTCCATGGGCTTGTTTAATTTCTGCACCTGTTTTATCTGCTCTATTATTTCCTTTACTATCGATTGGTTTATACCGGATTTTGTGACAGACAGTTTTAAATCATTGTCTATAAAAGCATATATCTCTTCATTGTTCAGTTTTTCCGCTATTTGGTCATCATCGATTTTATGCACATTTAAAATTTCAATCCCTTCAAGAACGTGGGCAATGGGGTTTTCGGCTTTTATTCCCACATCTATATCCTCCGGGTTGATATGCATTATCCCGCTAAAGGCCATATGGAAAAAAGATGCCAGGATGAGAGGATATATCAGACTCCAGAATAGGAATCCAAAATCCCTGAACAGATTTTTTCCTTGGTATATACAACTTCTAAGTATACTCCTCATATCAATCTCTGAGCTCCCTTCCCGTCAGTTCTAGAAATACATCGTTCAATGTGGGCAGTCGGCTGTGAAGTTTTGTATAAGTTAAGCCGTTTTCCTTTATGAATTCTAAAAGATTGGTTAAATTATTGAAACCGTTTTCAAATTTTATGATATAATCCTCGTCATCTTTTTCTATATCCAGTACATGGGGTAGGGTTTTCAATTTTTCAATCATATCTTCCCGGATATTCGAAAATCCGACGACTATCTTTTCTGAGGTGGCGATCATGGATTTAAGCTCTTCTTTTGTTCCGGAGACCAGGTTCTTTCCCCTGTCCATGATGATGATCCTTTTGCAGAGCATCTCCGCTTCTTCCAGATAATGTGTGGTATATATGATGGTACTGCCTTTTTTGTTCAATTCTTTTATTCCGTCCAGCATAAAATTTCTGCTTTGGGCGTCTACCCCGACAGTGGGTTCGTCTAAAAGAATCAATTCGGGTTTATGTGCTATTCCGCATGCGATGTTCAGTCTTCTCTTCAGGCCCCCGCTCAGTTTTTTAGGAAAGAATTTTACATAGTCCTTCAGGTCTACAAATTTTATAGCTTCATCCACATATTGTTTTCGTATATTTTTATTTTCTATATATAGCCCGCAAAAATAATCTATATTCTCTTTTACTGTCAAATTTTCGAAGACAGAAACCTCTTGGGGGACCAGGCCTATCCGTTTTTTTATATTGTAGGAGTTGGGGGTCATTTTTTTGCCGAATATCTCTATCTCGCCCTTGTCAAAATTCAACAGGGACAAAATGCAATTTATTGCCGTGGTCTTGCCGCAGCCGTTGGGCCCTAAAAGGCCCAGTATTTCACCCTCTTCTACTTCCATGTTGAAATGATTGAGGGCCGTCAGTTCCTTATATTTCTTTACAAGATCCCTTACCCTAATTATCATTTGCATCCCCCCATACATTATTATGTAGTACTTGAGCCTTAAAACCTATCAGTAATTAAAACGCTTCACACATTATTATATGATCATTATATGATTTGAGAAGTTCTTATACAATCCAGGAAATATTTATTTTGGGCCTGCGATTCTTGGGTTGGATTTTTCACTGGCTACAAACCAACGAGTGCTGTCCGCATGACTTACATGGAAGAAAGGATCTGCCTCGGGTTTTATAGATTGTCGGGATTAATAAAATGAGATAGGTAAAATGTTCTTTTTGTATTATCAGAATATTTCTTCTTCCAACAACTCGTTTACGGCATCCTTGCTGTAATTTATTATGAGTTTTTTCGGGAAATTTACTTCTTCAGCAATTCGAATACAGTTGGAAAAATTGGCTATATCATAAGAAACATGGGAATCGCTGCCGAATATGACTTTAACCTTATATTTTTTGCAAAGATTTAAAATAGTCTTGGCATTTTTGTGACCCCCCTGCCTATAGCTGTCGGGGCGCAGGGATGCATTATTGATTTCGAGGGCTACATTATATAGTTTAGAAGCCTGAATTATGGCGTCATAATCCATTGGAAATCTGGAATCATCAGGATGGCCTATAATTTTCACATGGGGGCCTTTCATCACCTGCAAAATAGCATTGGTATTTTCTTCTTTTGTGCCCGGATCTATACAGGGAGGGTGTAAGCTGGCTATGACGTAATCCAGCCTTTTAGAGATCCTCATGGGCACATCTATATTCCCTTCAAAATCCATAATATTGGCTTCTACTCCTTTTAGTAAGATTATCCCATCTATTTCCCTGGGTACTACAAATAAATTACCGAAGTGAAATATATTGGCACTGCCGGGTAGGGCGGGTGCATGGTCCGAGATGCCCAGAACTTTGATCCCTTTTTTCACCGCTCTCGATATCAGTTCTTCCATAGTACTATAGGCATGTCCGCTGGCAACAGTGTGATTATGTAGATCTATCAATGCTTTCAAAAATATAACCTCATTTCAAATTTTATTTAATTTCAGATGCCATATCAAAATCGAATCGTACATCTATAATTTTATATCTAAAAATCAATAATTTCTATTTGATTTATTTATACCGGTATATATGTAAATGTTGTAATGAATTTCATTATCACCACTACCTATATATTGCCTATAATTTATATCTTTTAAACAGATGATATCCTGATTGCGCCAGTGCACCAATTCCTAAACCCACTATGGTAAACGCAAACAGGGAAAGGAGTCCGATCAAATCCCTCCAATCGGATGCCTCCTGTAAAAATGTACGGTACATCAGGAGAAAACCGATAGCTAGTCCAACCAGAAAGCCAGTGTAGACGATTCTTAGCCGATAGAACATGAGCAGGGAAGTTATTATGCCTGTTAAAATTGAAAAAATCGCAAATGCTATAATATTTTTTGCAACAATTTCATTTCCCAATATGAATCTGATCCCTACAAAAAGCAAAATAAAAGATGAGAAAGCCGTAATAAATCCTATTATCAGATAATCCTTTTTATTTGGTTTTGACATGAGTTTCACTCCTAATATATCAATATTCAGGGGTATTCTTACCGGGTATTTTAAGTATTGTAAATGGTACACCTTACTGATGTTTTTCTTTGTAGTATAGTTTATAATACTTATGTTAAAATATCCAGATGTTATTATCATATTCCTGCGATAATTTTCCAGAAAAAGCATATAATCATCGATAAGGAAAATCCCAAACGCCGGCATTGAGTATTGGCTATCTTTAATAAATTGGGGCGGAACAACTTTTTTTCTGAGGGGGTTGGTACTATCTACTAATAAATTTTGTTTGAAAAGTAACAATAACAGTGATAAAATAAATGGAAACAGGGGAACCACTATATTTCAAGAAACAAAATAAAAAGGAGTGATAGCGAGATGAAAAAAGTACTACTTATTACATTATTAGTAATTATGATGCTTGCTACGGCAGGTTTTACATCTGAAGGCGCATCCTATTGGGGAGACATGAAGGAAATTTATGAATGGAACGCTATAGAGGGGAAGTCGGAAGCAGAACTTGACATATCTATCCCCAGTATGGACATAGATTATCATTATAAAATTGATGTCAATTCACAGTCAAATTTTGATGATTTCAGTTCATATTTAAAGATGGAAATAAAGGATGTGCAAGGTGAGTCAGATATTCCTGTAATAGAAATGTATACTTATGGTTCAGATATCTACATCAACAAGGAAGCGGTGCTTGCACTTTTGGCGGTAACGGGCATGGCGGATGATTTAGTGATAGAAGAGGAATACGTTGTGTTAGAAAGCGGCCAAGGAGATGTGGATATTGACTTTAAAAATGTGTTAAACGAAATTATAGAATTTATAGACAAAATGGACCTGGGCATGGATTTAGGTATGGAAAAAGAAGGCAACACATATACTTTGACATTAGAATCAGATGAGTTGATAGATCTTCTGGATGCATATATGAGGTATATTTTTGAAAATATTGATCAATTATCTAGTAGTTTAATTCAAGGGCAAGAGATTGAACTGACAGAAGAAGAAAAACAACAGGCATTAGAAGAATATGACGCTTTTGTTGATCAATATAAAGATATGGCGAAAATGTTTATCAAAGGAAGCAAATTCTATATGGAAGGCACTTTTGAGGAAGACAAATATACCGAAGATTCCCAATTAGAAATTAAAGTTATGGATATGGTCGAATTAAATATGAACACATCATCAACCTCTTCCAGGTTAGAAAGGGTTGATTTTGAACTTCCGACATCGGTGATGAGAATTACAGCAGAAGAACTGGCGGAGCTTATAATGAGCAAGATTGGGGTAGATACCGAGGCAAAGGTTTATATCGGTCTCGATGGTACTTATGTAAAACTTGACGGTTTTGATATTGAGGAGGGTCTGGTCCCATTACAGATTATAGATGATTTGGCCTATATAGCGATAGAAGATGCGGAAAAGCTGTTTGATGTAGAACTGGAAGGTTTGGAAGATCCGTTCCACATAAGAAAATTAGGTGATTTCGGTTTTCATGTAGATTGGAACGAAGAAGGCAGGGTAATAGAAGTTTATTAGATAAGACCGGGCGGGCTTTGCTCGCCCTTTTCTTGTATGTAATATTATATAGACGGTTTTGGAATGCTCCTGCAATGGCATATTGTTCATAGAGTAGGGGCAGTTTTTGTTTCAAAATTATAACCCTTGACTTTTCAAGTTAAACACACTATAATAGTGATAATGATTATCAGTAACAGTCTCAGCAACAAAAAATAAAATGCTCCATGTTAAGCAGATTGAGAAGGGGGCTCAATACTTTGAATGTATCATTAGCACAATTAAAATCTGGAGAAAAAGGAAGGGTTGAAAGAATACATGCGCGCAGGTGCGCGGTTAGAAGATTATACGAGATGGGACTTAATGTCGGGGCCAGTTTTGAAGTGGTAAAGAACGATACGGGTCCGGTAATAGTTTCATTATTTGGAAACAACATTGCCGTCGGGCGCTGTTTGGCACAAAAAATAATTGTAAAGCAGTCAAGTTAGGTTTTTTTATTTTTGATAATAATAGATTGCATGATGTAAAGGGGGGACATAATATTTGGGCACTATTGCTTTAGTAGGTAATCCCAACAGTGGTAAAACCACATTATTCAACGCTATTACAGGTTCTAATCAACATGTGGGGAACTGGCCCGGGGTTACTGTAGAAAAAAAAGAAGGAAAGTTTAAGCATAATGGGAATATATATAATATAGTGGATTTGCCGGGCGCATATAGTTTAGGTGCTTTCTCCGAGGATGAAATAGTGGCCAGGGATTTTATTCTCAGGGGAAATTCAGATGTGGTAATAAATGTGGTAGATGCCACTAACATTGAGAGAAATCTTTATCTGACCACCCAGTTGCTTGAAATGGGGGTCAAAGTTATTATAGCCTTAAATATGATTGATGAGGCAAAGGCAAAAAATATACAGATCGGTATCAAAGCCCTTTCAAAAAAATTGGGTGTTCCTGTAGTTCCAACAGTTGCATCTAAAAGAAAAGGCATAGATGAGTTAATTAAAGAAACTGTTGGATTGATAGATGAAAAGATGAGTCTAAAACCCACTATATCCTATGGTGATAAAATAGATGGAGAGATAAAAAGCATAAAAAGATTTTTTACCGACAAAACATTAGAATACCCTCCCAGATGGATCGCTATAAAATTGATTGAGGGAGATCAATATGTACATGATTTGGTTACCGAGGATAAAGATTTAGATTCTGATAATGAATTTAGAGGTATTCTGTCTAATATAAAAGAGAATGATGAAGATTATGAGCTGGAGATTGTAAATAGAAGATATGAATTTGTGAAGGATGTAACCAAGGCTTCTGTTATCAGGCCCAAGGAAGCCGTAAAAACTATAACCGATAAGATGGATAAAATATTGATTCATAAGTATTTTGGGCTGCCCATCTTTATATTGATTATGTTTGCAATGTTCCAATTGACATTTGTTATTGGGGAAGACCTGCTTGGAGAGATGATGGTCACTGCTATGGACGCATTGGCTCACGCAATAGAGATTTTCCTTGTCAATATAAATTCCCCCGATTGGATAATAGCCTTTACCACGGAAGGCCTTATCGGCGGTATTGGGGCAATAATAGAATTTATACCATTGATAGTGGTTCTGTATATGTTTATGGGAATATTGGAGGATAGCGGATATATGGCCAGGGCCGCCTATATAATGGATAATATAATGAGAAAATTAGGCCTTCAGGGGAAGACATTCATATCCATGATAGTAGGTTTTGGTTGTAATGTCCCGGGTGTAATGGCTACAAGAACCTTAGAGAGTAAAAAGGATCGGATGATTGCTATTTTAATCAATCCGTTCATGTCCTGTGGTGCAAAACTTTTAATTTATCTCGTATTTATTGCGGCTTTCTTTCCGGACAGCGGCGGATTGGTCTTGTTCATCATGTATTTTACGGGGATTTTAGTTGCCCTGATAATGGGAAAGGTATTCAGCAAGACCCTATTTAAGGGGGAATCGGCTGATTTTATAATGGAATTGCCGCCTTACAGAAGGCCAACCTTAAGGAATGTTTTAAGAAATATATGGGATAATGTGTCGGAATTTTTAAAACGAGCCGGAACGATTATATTTGCCGTGGTTGCCATTCTATGGGTCATGGCGGTGCTGCCCGTAGGGGTAGAACCTTACGGGGCCGAGAGTATATTAGGTAAAATCGGATTGTTTATTGCACCGATATTTAAACCGGCCGGTTTCGGTACTTGGCAGGCTGCGGTAGGGTTGTTTTCCGGAATAGCAGCTAAAGAAGCGGTGGTAACCACCTTGGGTATGGTTTATGCCGGGGTTGGAGAAGGGACAGAGCTTATATCTGCGATACAGAATGCATTCACACCATTGACATCTATATCCTTTATGATAATGACTCTATTATATACTCCTTGTGCGGCAACCATAGCTACTATCAAGAAGGAGACCAACTCTGTCAGATGGGCCGTATTTACTATGGTTTATACATTCGCTATAGGATGGGTATTGTCGGTTCTGGTATTTCAGATAGGAAGGCTGTTGGGATTTAAATAGGATTCTGTTTAAGGGGATGATTTTGTGTTAAAAGATTTATTGAGTGCGATTAATGATTCGGATTATATATCCAGATCTAATATATCCGAAAGATTAAAGATATCGGAAGAGTTAGTAGAGGAGGGTTTCGAACAACTTATTCGCATGGGCTACATCAAGGAAGACGTCAGGGGAGTTAAATGCGATATAGGCTGTGGCGGTTGCCCTTATGCCAGATCATGCGATAAGGTGCCCATAAAGACCATCAAGATCACTGAAAAAGGGGAAAGGTTGTTGGCGAAATAGATCAATTTACTATATCAACTATGCCAATAGATTATTAAATACTACGGTTTATGTATGTTTATAGAGGACAAGCATAGGAATTATTAATATGACAAT
>CAYOGD010000010.1:0-20931 GCA_964403395.1 uncultured Alkaliphilus sp. | reverse complement strand
AAATATTGAGAGAATTTGACAAAACCGACGTGGAAATCATCCTGTGCGAATCTGTAGACGGTATGAAAATCGGCCAAGTCATAATGGACAGATTAAGAAAGGCATCGGGGAATAATGTCATAAATGTTTAGTACAGGGCGGACCCGTGTGTCCGCCCGCAAAGGGTACAAGTAAATCAGGGGGAGGAATGCTTATGAAAACTATTTTATTTGTATGTACGGGCAATACATGTAGAAGCGTCATGGCAGAGGCCCTTTTCAAACACATATTATCAAACAGAAAAGATAAATTGAAAGATATTAAAGCGATATCCGCCGGTATATATGCATGGGAGGGCGACAGGGCATCATATGGAGCAGAGAAAGTGTTGAAAGAAAGGGGCATAGATGCTACAGGATATAGTTCCAGGCTTCTGACACCGAGGCTGGTAGAAGAGGCCGATTTAGTTCTGACTATGACATCAAATCATAAAAGGGCTGTGCTGGAAATGTGTCCGGGGGCCGGAGCAAAAGTACATACATTGAAGGAATATGTTTTAAATCGTGCTGATAAAGGGCTGCATATGTCGGATGTCGGGCCGAGAGAAATTAATTATGATATAAAAGACCCCTATGGGCAATCGGTCGATGTCTATCGTGAAAGTGCGGAAGAAATAGAAAAATATTTACATATATTGGCCGATAAAATTTCTTCTATTGACTGGTAAGATTTCCTTTGTTGATTGATAAAATTCCCTCTATTGTATTGATAAAATCTTCTTTATTGACTGATAAAATTTCCTCTATTAATTGATAAAATTTTATCAATATAATAGGTATTCACATTAATATTTAATAAAAAATACATTTGGCGGCAATTTTCTGCCGGTAATTTTCACAGGTATTTGCCCACGGTTTTTTAGAAAACATTTGAAGGATTCCTATGATTAATATAGAATATAAATGTGAATAGCTCGGATATTTAATAAAAAACATGACAAGACTACATCGCGGAAAATGATAACACTGGATTTACAGAAAACAATAACACTGGAGGCGTTGACATGAAAATTGCTATCGGCAGTGACCATGCCGGATATGGATTGAAGGAGATCATTAAAAATCATCTGCAGGAGGATGGTTTTGATATAAAGGATTTTGGGACCGATTCAACCGAATCTACGGATTATCCTGATTTTGCTATGAAGGTGGGGGAGGCAGTGGCTGCCGGGGATTTTGAAAGAGGTATATTAGTTTGCGGGACAGGCATAGGTATATCTATCGCTGCCAATAAGGTACCGGGAGTGTACTGCGGTTTGGTCGGCGACTGTTTTTCCGCCAAGGCCTCAAGATGGCATAATAATACCAACATTATAGCACTTGGGGCGAGGGTGATTGGGCCCGGGCTCGCATTGGAAATTGTTGACACATGGTTGGAAACAGAATTCAAAGGCGGCAGGCATCAAAGGCGAATTGATAAGATCACTGAAATTGAGAAGAGATATTTAGTCAAAGATTGATAATAGATATAGAGAAACGGATATGGGGACAGTAGACTGTGTAACAATTGTCATTTTGAATGAGATGAAGAATCTTCGAATGGTTAAAAACCGAGATTTTTCGCTACGCTCAGAATGACATTTTCAACAGTTCCATATAGTTCCCCGTGTTTGAATATCTTATTTTGTTGGGGGAGTGACCATATGCGTCCATCTTGGGATGAATATTTCATGGAAATAGCGGAAGTGGTTAAAACACGTTCAACTTGCCTGCGCAGGCAGGTTGGAGCAATTATCGTTAAAGATAAGCAAATTTTATCCACCGGGTATAATGGTGCGCCTACAGGTTTAAAACATTGCGAAGAGACGGGGTGCATCAGAGAGCAATTAGAGGTGCCGTCGGGTGAGAGGCATGAACTTTGCCGCGGGCTTCATGCGGAGCAAAATGCGATTATTCAGGCCTCGCTTCACGGTGTTAAAATAGAAGGAGCTACCATCTATGTGACTACACAGCCCTGTGTGGTTTGCGCCAAAATGATTATTAATTCAGGAATAAAAAAGGTGGTCTACAAAGGGGATTATCCGGATAAGCTCTCTGCTCAGATGCTGGCGGAGTCCGGAATTACAGTACAAAAATTTCAACAGGACATATAAGAATACAAGGATGTTTTTCTCTGAATTACAATATCATCCATTGATAAATTAAACCAAATGATATAAAATAAAAAAGAGGTTTTTGAGTGATAGATTATAAATATTTATTTATATTTATAGAGAGAAATTTCTGCTTTGTTGAATATTATACATTATCACATAAGATAACAGGGAGTGTAAATTGATGGAAAAGCAAAATATAATTATGAACTTGGGTATTGTGTTTGTTACGGCACTGGTGATCACATATATATTGACTCCTTATGCCAAACGGTTAGCCTGTAGATTAGGAGCGATAGATGTGCCCGAAGACAGCAGGAGGGTACATGAAAAGCCTATGCCGAGCCTAGGGGGCGTCGCTATTTATTTTTCTTTTATTATCACCTCCGTTATATTGATAGTATTTAGTAAAAATATGAATTTTAACAGCGAACTCAAAGGGATTTTATTGGGTGCGACTTTGATTATGATTATAGGTATTATTGATGATATTAAGCAAATTTCTGCCAAATATAAATTGGCAGTTCAAATATTAGCGGCTTTAATAGCCGTATATAGCGGTGTAACTATCAATTTTGTTAAATTTCCTTTGGCAAATACCGAAAGCGGGCTGGTTTTTTTAAAGGCTTTAAAAATTCCGGTTACAATATTTTGGATTATAGGCATCACAAACACTATCAATTTAATAGATGGGTTGGACGGGCTGGCGGCCGGGGTATCCACAATAGCATCATTGTCTTTGGCGGTGGTTGCCTACAATGTCGGACAATATAGTGCCACTATTCTGCTCGTAATATTGGCGGGTTCAGTTCTGGGATTTCTACCCTACAATTTTAATCCGGCCCAAATTTTCATGGGGGATTCAGGGTCCTTGGTCATAGGATATCTATTGGCTACCATATCAGTCGCAGGGCTGATTAAGGGTGCTACAACTGTTGCAGTTGCAATACCGGTATTGGCATTGGGTGTGCCCGTATTTGATGCCACCTTTGCGATAGTCAGGAGAGTGAGAAATAAAAGGCCTATAATGGAAGCAGATAAGGGACATCTTCACCATAGGCTCCTGGAACACGGTTTGAGCCAAAAACAAACAGTATTAATATTATATGTTATCAGCTCGGTACTGGGGGTAAGTTCTATAATTATCTCCGGTATTGCCAAGCCTTCTGCTTACTTGATAATTGGTGTAATATCAATTTTAACACTGTATGGAGCTTATAGGATAGGAATTACAAAGAAAGTCGCCGAGAAAAGGGAAGCGAAAATATAATTATTGATGAATATGTAAGATTTAACATATGGGCTTTTAATGTAGCCAATATGTTAAAATTTTGTTATAATATATACAAGATGCGGCTCTTGGGCTGTTATATATAGATCAATGTTTAAAAACTACCGCCGTCCGTTTAAATGGTAGTTTAAAATATTTTAAATTTAGTGAAAAAAAGAAGGGAAAACGAAATACATGTAGAAGTAACTATTATTATGTAGAAGTAATTGTTGTACTACACACTACACAATATATGTAGATATATATGAAGTTAATGCAATAGTGCCAAAGCATCCCATAAGGCAACAGGTGGATGGCCGGCACATGCAATCGGACAATTGTTTATGTTATCGAAAAAGGGGATAAATAAACTTGAACTGGGGGGTTGTAAAAAACATATAATAAAGAGCTATATTTACAACGCGAACAGTTTATGCGAATGAGGGGAAAGTCTGTATGACAGAAAAGAAAAGCCAAATGCAAAAATTAAAGGTGTTAACTGTATTTGGAACAAGGCCGGAAGCGATAAAAATGGCTCCTTTAATAAAAAAAATGGAAGAGTGTGAACAGATAGAGTCCGTAGTTTGCATAACCGCGCAACATCGTGAAATGCTTGATACGGTGTTGGAACTATTTAAAATTGATTCGAATTATGACTTAAATATAATGAAACACGGGCAAAGCATAACAGATATTACTGTGAGAGTGTTAAAAGGAATGGAAGATATTTTAACTAGGGAGAGACCTGATATAGTTTTGGTTCATGGAGATACATCTACTACCTTCGTGGGAGCGCTTGCAGCATTTTACCAGAAGATAAGGGTGGGCCATGTCGAAGCGGGATTGAGGAGCGGGAACATATATTCTCCTTATCCGGAAGAGATGAACAGGATACTTACAACTAACCTTGCGAGTATTCATTTTGCACCTACCAAGGGCAATTATGATAATCTGATCAAGGAAGGAATTGAACCGGGGAAAATATTTATCACAGGGAATACCGTAATAGATGCCTTGCTTTCAGTTGTTAAGGAAAATTACACATTTGAAAACAATATTTTAAATAAAATGGATTATAAAAATAAAAAAATAATAGTGATGACCTGCCATCGTAGAGAGAATTGGGGAGGACCCATGGAAGACATATTTATGGCAGTAAAGGGAATAGTTGAAGAAAATGATAACATAGAGGTGATATTTCCTGTACATTTAAATCCTAGTATACACAAACTAGCAAAATATATTATGGGAGAGCATAGTAATATTCATTTAATAAAACCGTTAGAATATGAAGAGTTTGCAAATTTGCTGAACAAAGCCTATTTAGTACTAACCGATTCAGGTGGGATACAAGAGGAAGCGCCGGCATTAGGAAAGCCTATTTTAGTCATGCGAGAAGAGACAGAGAGGCCGGAGGCTGTTGAGGCGGGTACTGTCAAAATAATAGGCACAGAAAAAGAAAATATAAAAAAAGAGGTAAATGTACTTTTAAATGATTCAGATGAATATAATAAAATGGCAAACTCAACCAATCCCTATGGGGATGGAACCGCATCAGAAAAAATTGTGGATTTTTTGCTCAGTTATCTGGTACATTTTAGGGATACCTAAGGGTTCATGGAACACCAATAATTTTTTGGAAATTGCAGCACAATCAATTTGGTACAATCAATTTGGTAAGGGTTTTAAAAGAAAAATGATATAGAGGGATGATAAAATGCCTAAGAAACCGGTTAAGGATAGTAAGGGTTTAGAAAATGTCGCTCTTATAACTCAAGTAGGCATAAGTATGGTCACACCTATATTATTGGGTCTATATATAGGTAAAAAATTAGATGGGTGGTTAAAGACATCACCGTTATTTTTACTTATATTCATTATATTAGGGATTGGAGCATCATTTACAAATTTATTTAAAATAGTTGAAAAGAGCTCAGGTAGTAAAAAAGGGAAGTGAGAGTGTGGGAACAACCTGGGAGACCCGAGCCAAGGTGGCGAAAGGAATCGTTGTATTTAATTTAATTGTTATAGCGGTTGGCATAATTTTACTCGAAAATTGGAAACCTTTTGTTTTGGGAAATATTTGTGGCTCCATAGCGGCAATTGTCAACTTTAGATTGTTGGCTATATCAGTGGAGAACCTAGTAGCAAAGGGAGTCAACAGTAGAGGTGGGGTCTTCAAACATACCGGCAATAGAACACTGGTACGTTTACTTATCAACGGGGTAGTTATATATCTTTCTTTAACCTCTAAACACATTAATACTGCAGGTACTGTAATTGGTTTATTATCAGTTAAACCAACAATATTAATACAAAGTTTTTTATACAAATAGTATAAAATTTTTACAGGAACCGTAAGGGAAAGGGGGAGTGTTAATGGAGGAGGGCTTTGGTGCTAGGTTGATAGATGTAGCTGGTTTCCAAATTTCCGAAACAATACTTGTAACGTGGATCGTAATGGCGGCATTGATCGTTCTAGCCGCAGCGGCCAGAATTGCTTTGAAAAAATTTGAAACAATTCCCAGAGGGGTGCAAAATATTATTGAAATGATAGTGGAGACGATAAACAATCTTACAGCGGATACTATGGGTGAAGAAAATATAAGATTCGCGCCATTTATCGGTACTATGTTTATTTTTATTTTGTTCTTAAATTTAAGCGGACTGTTTGGGTTAAAACCACCCACTTCAGATGTAAATACAACTCTGGGATTTGGGGTAGTGACATTTTTAGCAATCCAGGCGGCCGGGATATTTCAAAAGGGTGTGATAGGACATTTTAAGAGTTATTTCGAACCTATGCCTGTGTTGTTTCCTGTCAATGTAATAGGAGATATAGCCACACCCATATCATTAGGATTTCGTCTATTTGGAAATGTCATAGGGGGTGTTATAATAGGTTTTCTTTTGTATGGGGCACTGGGGGCTTTGAGTGCTAAAATAGGGGTATCTATACCTGTATTTCAGATGATCATTCCTGTCTTCGCCCATGCATATTTTGATTTATTTTCAGGATTTTTGCAGTCCTTTATATTTATCATGCTTACTATGATATTTATAACTAATGCGTTGTAAGATGTAATAGGAAAGATCAAAATGATAATTTTTAATTGATAGTTTAGTGTTTTATGTGGTAGTTTTATATTTCATATTAAATATAATATGTGAAATTTTATAAGTATAAGGAGGAATTATAATGGATGAATTAACAGCAAAAGCGATATTAACATCAGTGTCGGCATTTGGAGCAGCCCTCGTAATGTTTTCAGGTATGGCTAACGCTATAGCCGAGGGAATAATAGGATACAAAGCTGTAGAAGCGATAGCCAGACAACCGGAGGCAGCAGGAGATATAACGAGGACCATGTTGGTTGGACAGGCGGTTTCAGAGACAACAGGTATTTATTCTTTCGTTATTGCATTGGCATTAATATTTGCAAATCCATTGATAGCGCTTTTATAAAAGGAACCGAACATATGGGAGAAAAGGCTCTTCTCTCCCATATGTTATTTAAAAGCAATCAGGTGAATTGAAAGCACGTCAGACGTTAAGTTTTGGACTGACATCAATATCCGAAAATAAAACTGAGGGGATATTTTTAATTTTATTTGTAGTGTTGAGATATTTTAATTTAAAATAGATATAAAACAAAAACAAACATGTATAAATTTCATTAGATAATTGGATTTAAACATATTATATAAGGAGGGCCGAAATATGCGACAAGGACTGGTAGAATTTAACGCTACCTTTGTTATTCAAATTATTAATGCCCTATTATTGTTTGGGGCTTTAACTTTTATTCTTTTTAAGCCTGTTACAAAATTTTTGAACAAAAGAACTGAAGGAATACAAACATGTGTCGATGATGCGGAAACTAAATTAAAAGAAGCAGGCGAGCTAAAAGCCGAATATGAAGAGCAGTTAAGAAATATTAAAAAAGAAAGAAATGAAATAATAGAAAATGCTACGGAAAGAGCCGAAACCGAAGGGAATAAAATAGTTGCAACAGCAAGAGAAAATGCGGAGGAAATTTTAGAAAAAACAAGACTGCAGATTGAGGAAGATAAACAGAGAATGCTGGAAGAAGTAAAAGCTGAGGTTTCTTCCTTAGTTATCGCTGTGGCATCAAAGATTATAGAAAAGGAGCTAGATGAGGCTTCACATCAAAATATGATACAGCAATTTATTGATGAGGTAGGGGATGTACAATGGGAAAATTAATATCAAGAAAATATGCAAAAGCTCTTTCTGAAGTCGTTCCTGATGAAAAAAAATACGACATCAAATCGATTGTTGAGGAATATGTAGAATTGACGGGAGTCGGTAGAAAAGCAGTGCAAGCCGTGGTTGTCACCGCTGTACCTCTAAGCAGTGAAACGTTAACCGAATTAGAAGTGACTCTTTCCAGATCTTTGGGAGAAGATGTGAAGTTAAGAAATAAAGTTGATAAGAAGATTATTGGGGGAGCCTTTCTAAAGGTAGGAGACAAGGTATTGGATAAAACAATAAAAAGCCGGCTCGGGGAATTGCAGATGCAAATATTACAAGTCAAAAATTTGGTATAGGAACAGAGGTGATATGAATGGATCTAAGAACAGAAACGGATCTGAGGATTGAAAAAATCAGTTCAATCATCAGAGAACAAGTTAGGCAATATGAAGATGAATTAGAGGTTAAGGAGATTGGTACCGTTATACGGGTTGGGGACGGTATTGCCAGAATTCATGGGCTTGAAAATTGTATGGCGGGCGAACTCTTGGAGTTTCCGAATGAGATATATGGAATAGCCCTAAACCTTGAGAGGGATGTCATCGGTTGCGTTCTCTTGGGACCTGACGATTCTATTCGTGAAGGGGATATGGTCAAGCGTACCAAAAGGATTGTGGAAGTACCCGTAGGGGAAGTCTTATTAGGCCGTGTTGTTAATCCTTTGGGGCAACCCATAGACGGCAAAGGCCCTATCAGGAGTACCAAATTCCGCGAAACGGAAAAAATTGCACCCGGGGTCGTTGAAAGAGAACCGGTCTATCAACCGCTGCAAACAGGAATAAAGGCTATAGACTCCATGACGCCCATTGGCAGAGGGCAAAGGGAGCTCATCATCGGGGATAGGCAGACGGGTAAAACAACGCTTGCCGTGGACACAATAATCAATCAAAAAGATACGGATGTGCTTTGTATATACGTTGCCATAGGGCAGAAAAAATCGACAGTAGTTCAGATACAGGATATTTTGGAGAGACATGGTGCTATGGATTATACAATCATAGTATCCGCTACGGCTAGTGATCCGGCAACACTTCAATATTTGGCACCGTATGCCGGTTGTGCAATGGGCGAAGAATTTTTGGAAAACGGGAAGCATGCTTTGATTATATATGATGACCTTTCCAAACATGCGGTCTCTTATCGTGCTATGTCTCTATTGCTTAGAAGGCCGCCGGGACGTGAGGCTTATCCGGGGGATGTATTCTATTTGCACAGCAGATTATTGGAAAGATCTGCAAAATTAAGTAAAGAAAAAGGTGGAGGTTCATTGACAGCTCTGCCGATCATTGAAACCCAAGCGGGAGATATTACAACCTATATCCCGACAAATGTTATTTCTATTACGGACGGGCAAATTTTCTTAGAGTCCGAGCTCTTTTACGCCGGAATCAGGCCTGCTGTAAATCCCGGTATTTCGGTATCAAGGGTAGGCGGTGACGCCCAGGTTAAGGCGATGAAACAGGTAGCGGGCAGAATAAGGATTGAACTTGCACAATATAGAGAGTTGGAGGCTTTTGCCCAATTCGGTTCGGAGTTGGATAAGGATACTCGGGAGCGTTTGGCACATGGTGAAAGAATTGTGGAAATATTGAAGCAAGGGCAGCATGTTCCGATGCCTGTTGAGAAACAAATAATTATAATCTTTGCTGTCATCAATAGATATTTAGCCGATATAGAAATAAAATCAATAGCGAGATTTGAAGCTGAACTTCTAAAGTTTATGGATGAATGCCATCCCGAAATAGTAAGTTCTATTGCTGCCAGCGGGGAAATTAGAAAAGGAGTAGAACCTGAATTAAGGGAAGCTATTGAAGAATTTAAAGAAGGTTTTAAAGAGGACTCTAAAGAGACCAAGAAATAGGACATAAACAAAGATTTTTAGAAAATGTGGCAGTAGACGCCAATTTCAGGGGGTGAAGAAATTTGGCCGGAGCAGAAATGCGTGATATAAAAAGGCGCATCAGAGCCATTGGTAATATAAGACAGATTACGAATGCTATGGAGTTAGTTGCTTCTACTAAAATGCGAAAAGCGAGGATACTCCTAGGCAAAACAAGGCCATACTCTCATACCATAGAAGATGTTATAAATGATATAATTACTCATGTCAGAGAAGATAGGTACAGAAAAGACGAAGAGGAATTTAAGCATGATCTTATGGATATAAGAGAAGTAAAAAGGACTTGTTATATTGTAATTTCTGGCGATAGAGGCTTGGCCGGGAGCTATAATGTCAATGTTACCAGAAAAGTCCAAAGTCATATGGATAAGAACAAACGGGACGAAGTATCTATAATAGCCGTCGGGCAGAAGACTAAGGATTATTTCGGAAGAAGGAATTATGATATAAGGGGCGAGTTTACGCAAATTTCCGAAGATCCGACTTATACTGATGCAAAAAACATTGGAAAGTTGTGTATGGAATTATATAGTCAAGGCCTTGTGGATGAAGTTTATTTAATCTACACAGAATTTTTAACCACTATCAGTTATATACCGGTTGTAAACAGGCTCTTGCCACTAGAGCCTAAAAAGATAGGAGAACGTAGAAAATCTACAGAGGGTGAAGATAAACCGGGAGTTACTAAGTTTATACTATATGAGCCATCCGCGGAAGAAATTTTAAATTATCTGATACCTAAATATATAGAAAGCATGATTTTCGGAGCTTTAGCAGAAGCTGCCGCATGTGAGCAGAGTTCCAGAAGGGTGGCTATGAAAAATGCTACGGATAATGCAGGAGAACTGATAGATGACTTACAATTAGTGTATCATCGTGCGAGACAGGCTTCTATCACTCAAGAAATCGCGGAAATTGTTAGTGTGACCGATGCATTAAGTTAAAGAAGAAGGGAGGTAATTCCATGGTTGGAAAAAATGTGGGCAGATTGGTTCAAATAATTGGGCCGGTTGTAGATATACGTTTTGATGGAGAGGATTTACCCGAACTATTGACTGCTATTGAAATCGATACCCAGAATGGCAAGGTTGTAGTCGAAACCGCGCAGCATGTTGGGGATAATATAGTTCGTTGTATTTCTATGGGACCTACAGATGGTTTGGTTCGTGGCATGGAAGCGAGAAATACTAGAAATCCGATAACAATTCCGGTAGGAAAGGCTACTTTAGGCAGAATTTTAAATGTAGTAGGGGAACCGGTAGATGAAAAGGGGCCTGTTGTATCCGAACTTTATTCCTCAATTCATAAGGATCCACCAAGTTTTGAAGAGCAGACCATCCCTACGGAGATTTTGGAAACAGGCGTTAAAGCGATAGACCTTATAGCTCCATATCTGAAGGGTGGAAAGATAGGGATGTTCGGTGGCGCCGGAGTTGGCAAAACTGTTATTATCATGGAACTTATCAATAATGTAGCGAAAGAGCATGGTGGCCTTTCAGTTTTTTCCGGGGTAGGAGAAAGAACAAGGGAAGGTAATGACCTCTATCACGAGATGATTGAATCAGGGGTTATAGACAAAACATCTTTAATTTTCGGACAGATGAACGAACCACCGGGAGCAAGGCTGCGTGTCGGGTTGACAGGGCTTACCATAGCAGAATATTTTAGAGAAGAAGAAGGTCAGGACGTACTTCTATTCATTGACAATATATTTAGGTTTACACAGGCGGGCAGTGAGGTCTCCGCTTTATTAGGCCGTATGCCGAGTGCGGTTGGGTATCAACCGACATTGGCTACAGAGATGGGTGCTTTACAGGAGCGTATCACTTCAACAAAAAGAGGTTCTATCACTTCTATACAGGCTATATACGTACCTGCGGATGACTTGACAGACCCTGCACCTGCGACTACTTTTGCTCACTTGGATGCAAACGTAGTTTTATCACGTAGGATAGTTGAGCTTGGAATTTATCCTGCTGTAGACCCGTTGGATTCAAACTCAAGAGCATTGGATCCGGATATTGTAGGACAGGAACATTATGATGTGGCTAGGGGAGTACAGGAAGTGCTTCAGAGACATATAGACTTACAGGATATTATAGCTATACTTGGTATGGATGAGTTAACAGAAGAGGATAAAATAATAGTCCATAGATCGAGAAAAATAGAACGTTTCTTATCTCAACCTTTCTTTGTTGCAGAACAATTTACAGGTTCGGCAGGTAAATATGTACCTTTGAAAGAAACCATAAGAGGTTTTAAAGAAATATTGGAAGGTAGACACGATGATCTTCCGGAGGCCGCATTCTTATTTGCAGGAACAATTGATGAAGTAGTGGAAAGGTCTAGAGGAGAAGATGCATCTTCATCTGTGGAAACAATTGATGAAGTGGTAGAAGAGGAAGTAGCAGAAAAGGTTAAAGGGGAGTAGGTGATCATATGGCATCTACGTTTCATCTTCAAATTATTACACCGGATCGAATATTATGTGACGAAGAGGTTGAATCATTGGTAGTCACAACCTTTGAAGGTCAGATGGGGATTTTAGCCGGGCATATCCCTCTCATAACTCCACTTGATACCGGAATTATTAAAATCAAAAAGAATGGCCAGACTAAAACAGCTGCTAGTTCCAGCGGCCTTATTCAGGTGGGACCAGAGGGAACCAGAGTTGTCACGGATGCTGCGGAGTGGCCGGAAGAAATAGACGTTGAAAGAGCTGAAACCGCTAAGATAAGAGCGGAGGAGCGAATTAAATCCGGAGAAAGTGATGTTGATAAAACTAGGGCGGGAACTGCCCTGCAAAGAGCCATCAATAGATTGAGAGTGGCAGGAAGACTATAAAGTAGGGGCGAACCCATGTGTTCGCCCTTTTGATTTGCATGATATTTTCTTTATGTAGGGGCGAACCCATGTGTTCGCCCTTTTGATTTGCATGATATTTTCTTTATGTAGGGGCGAACCCATGTGTTCGTCCCTTTGATCTGCATAATATTTCTTTATGTAGGGGCGAACCCGTGTGTTCGCCCTGTATTTAATATATTATAATATCAATATCGGAATCTCTATTTTCCGATGGTATATCACTTTCGACAGCAACATACATCTTTACGGGAAGGGCAACTATCATTTGATAAGGCTCGCTTATCCACCCCATATCCCTATGAATGCCCAATGGCACTATATCTTCCGGTAACCTATGGAGCATTATCTTTCCGTTTTTCATTTCAAATCGAGCTGTATATTCCCTTTCATTAATCCTAAATGGAACATCCTTAAATTCCGACTCGGAAGTATTTGTCAATGCAAAACGGGCAATTTCTTCGCCGGCAACATTCACAACCACCTGCTTTGCTGAATTTGCACTTGTCAACAGCCTAGGTATCGCAAAAATACTTGCGATACTGCCTATCAAAATAAGAAAAATCAATATTTTATCCGCTTTGGTCATTATTTTAAACATATCTTCACCTTTTCCTTGGTGGCATGGGGACGCTTTGTTTGCCACCTTCCATTTTCCCCATGTGGCATGGGGACGCTTTAGGGTGGCATGGGGACGCTTTGTTTGCCATCTTCTATTTTCTATAGAAATATTGATCCAGTATAACAACAGTTTAACAATATTCTAAGAACAGTTCAACAATATTTCAATAATAATCTAATACACATATTATACCTTATTTCAATTATTTTAAAAAATGGGGATTGGAGGACAGGACTTCGGCTCCTGATATGGGTTAAACCATAGAAATATGGTATACTGTTTTAGAAAAGGGAAACCGAAAATATTTAATGAACAGGTTTCCATTTTAGAGCCATATAAAATTTTCAAATATATGCTAGAGATATATAAAATTTTTGAATAGATAAAGGATGGGACAGTTATGAACAATGGGGATAATTTGGAACAAAACATGGTATACGATGAACAATTTAAATATGATAATTTGAATCCTATGCAAAAAGAGGCTGTGCTTGCAACAGAGGGGCCGGTTTTAGTGTTAGCCGGGGCCGGTTCGGGGAAAACACGGGTACTTACACATAGATTCGCTCATTTAGTAGAGGAAAAGGGTATTTTACCTTACAATATTTTGGCGATCACATTTACAAATAAGGCTGCAAGAGAAATGAAGGAAAGAATCGAAGGCCTGTTGGGTGATCACTACAGGGGCCTCTGGGTGAGCACCTTTCATTCCGCCTGTGTGCGCATTTTGCGTATGGAAATAGATAAATTGGGTTTTGAAAAAAACTTTGTCATTTATGACACTGCGGATCAACAGGTTGTGATTAAAGAATGTTTAAAGGAATTAGAACTGGATGAAGAAAATTTTCAACCCAGGATGGTTCTGGGTGCAATAGGTAAAGCAAAGGATCAATTGATCGGGCCGGATGACTATATATCTGAATTCGGGGATAATTTTGCAAACAAAAAGATTTCAGAATTATATAAAATGTATCAGGGTAAACTGAGGGGAAATAATGCTTTAGATTTTGATGATCTGATTATGAAAACTGTTCAACTTTTTCAAGCTAATCCTGTGGTTTTGCACTATTATCAGAATAAATTTAAATATATATTGGTGGATGAGTTCCAAGACACCAATATGGTGCAATATGCTCTGGTAAGCCTATTAGCCGGGGACCATGGCAATCTTTGTGTTGTGGGGGATGATGATCAATCCATCTATGGCTGGAGGGGTGCGGATATAAGAAATATTTTAGGGTTTGAGGGGGACTTTCCGGATGCCCGGGTCATCAAGCTTGAGCAAAATTATCGTTCTACTAAAAATATTTTAGATGCCGCAAATATAGTAGTGGCAAACAATGAGAGCAGAAAAGCTAAAGAACTTTGGACCGATAATCATAATGGAGAAATAATACAATATTATCAGGGAAATAATGAATATGATGAAGCCGATTTTATAGCATCTACTATAGGGAGGCTCAGTTATGAGGAAAACAGGCCATACCTTCATTTCGCAGTTTTATACCGCACCAACGCACAATCCCGTGTGATAGAAGAGATGCTGATGAAAAGTGCAATACCCTATAGAATTTATAGCGGTACTCGTTTTTACGACCGCAAGGAAATAAAGGATATCTTGGCCTATTTACGGACGATTGAGAATCCGGTGGATGATGTGAGTGTTAAGCGGATTGTGAATGTCCCTAAAAGGGGGATAGGTGCCAAGAGTATGGAGAGGTTTGAAAGATATGCCGACGAAAATGGCGAGAGTTTTTTTACTGCTCTTTTAAATGTGAATGAAATACAGGAACAATCTGCCAGAGTAAAATCACAGACGAATAAATTTACAGACCTTATAATGGCTCTCAGAGAGAAGCGAAATGAGATGGCGGTCACGGATATAGTGGAAAAAATATATGAAGAGAGTGGATATATAAACGCATTGCGTTTAGAAAATAGAGTAGAGGCAGATGCCAGGATTGAAAATCTGGAGGAGTTTTTATCCTTGACGAAAGATTTTGATGAAAATGCGGAAGAGCGGACATTAGGGGAATTCTTGGCAAGGACATCCCTTGAAACCACTATGGATGAAGCTGAGGATGAAATAAATACGGTATCTCTGATGACGCTTCATAGCGCTAAGGGATTAGAATTTCCGGTGGTATTTATATCGGGAATGGAGGAGGGTATATTTCCGTCGCATATGTCAATCTGCGAAAACAATGAAGAGGAAGAAAGAAGATTGTGTTATGTGGGGATTACAAGAGCCAAGGAGAGGCTCTATATGACTCATGCCGAACAGAGGACATTATACGGGAGAACCAATAGAAACGCTATTTCAAGATTTATGAGGGAGATTCCGGGGGAACTCATTGATGTGCATGTACCTCTCAGGAGAAAAAAAGAGGTCAGGAAAGTGCAGACTTCCCCATTATTTACCGGGGCTATGATGCATCGAAAAAAAGAGCCGGGTCAGGCCCTTGATTCGGATAAAATAAAAGTCGGCATCAAGATTAAACATCCTAAATTCGGTGTGGGGACAGTGGTGTCTGTCGAAGGGGGGATTCTTACCATAGCCTTTCCGAATATGGGCGTGAAAAAAATCGCATCGGATTTTGTCAAATTGGAGATTGTATAAACGATACGAACCGTGTGAGATTCTTCACTTACGTTCAGAATGACATAAAACCGGCGTTCAGAATGGCACTTTCGATTTTGTCATCCTGAGACGTGCAGGACAAGTTTGCCCCTCGAAGGATCTCGGCAGATTTCAGTTTTTATAGAGAGGAGTAGGCCTGTTGGAAGAAATGAGAAAACTGGTAGATGAATTAAATGAATATGCTTACAGGTATTATGTTTTGGATGATCCCATAATCAGTGACAGGGAATATGATAAGCTCTATGATAAATTATTAGATCTGGAAGAACAGACCGGTACAATACTCTCCGATTCTCCCACAATCAGGATAGGGGGAGACATACTGAAAGGCTTTACATCCCATGAGCATTTAGCACTGCTATGGAGCCTGGATAAATGTAAGACTCCGGCAGAGTTAATTTCATGGGATAATAGGGTAAAAAGACTATTAGGGGGGAGAAAGTTGCCTATAGAGTATGTTTTAGAGTTTAAATTTGACGGTTTGACATTAAACCTTACATACGATGAAGGGCATCTGGTACAAGCTGCTACCAGGGGTACAGGTGCGGTTGGGGAATCCATCCTGGAACAGGTCAAAACGATCAAGTCCATTCCCCTTACAATACCCTATAAGGGCAGAATAGAGGTTCAAGGTGAAGGTTTGATGAAACTTTCCGTATTGGACGAATATAACGAAATAGCCGAGGAACCCTTAAAAAATGCCAGAAACGCGGCAGCAGGTGCCCTCAGGAATTTAGATCCGAAAGTGACCGCAAAGCGGAAGCTCAGTGCATTCTGTTACAGCGTGGGTTACTATGAAGGAATAAAATTTAATACTCATATGGAAATGATAAATTTTTTGAGAGAAAACAGGTTCCCTGTCAGTGATTACATAAAGGTTTTTGATAATATAAATGATGTGATCGGGGAGATAGGAAAAATCAAGGAAAAAGAACTGAGGGGCCTCGATTTTTTAGTCGACGGATTGGTGATTAAAATCAATAATATAGAAGTTAGAGATCTGTTAGGATATACACAGAAGTTCCCCAGATGGGCTATGGCTTTTAAGTTTGAAGCAGAAGAGGTCACAACAAAACTAAAAGATGTGATTTGGCAGGTAGGAAGAACGGGAAAGTTGACACCATCTGCAATTTTAGAATCCGTAGATGTAGGCGGTGTTACCGTGAGCAGGGCCACATTGAACAATTGGGATGATATTCAACGAAAAGATGTAAAAATAGGTTGCGATATTTGGTTGAGAAGGTCCCATGATGTGATACCGGAAATAATGGGTGCCGTTGAAGAACGATGTGAGGATACGGAGGGTGCGAGGGATATAACAGATATAAAAAAACCTACACATTGTCCCGCATGCCACACCGAATTGATAGAGAGGGGAGCCCATATATTTTGCCCTAATTCTCTATCGTGCAAACCGCAGCTGGTGTCCAGAATGGTGCATTATGCAAGCCGGGAGGCTATGGATATAGAAGGTTTCAGCGAGAAAACCGCGGAACAGCTCTTTGAAGAGTTGGATTTGAGGGATATAGCTGATCTATATGAAGTCCGATATGAGGATTTGATAGATCTGCCCAGGTTTGGAGATAAGAAAACCAGGAATCTCTTGGAGGCTATTGAAAACAGCAAAGACTGTAAACTGGATGCTTTTATATTTGCTTTGGGTATCCCCAATGTGGGCAGAAAAACGGCCATGGACTTGGCAAATCATTATAAATCCTTTGATGCCGTACGGGAAGCTAAATTTGAAGAGCTCATAACTATACCGGATATCGGTGAAGTAGTGGCACAGAGTATAATAGATTTTTTTAAGGATGAGGAGATCAAAAAGAGTATAGAAAGGCTGTTGAGTGAAGGAGTAAACCCGGGATACGAAGAGAAGGAAAAACGGGAAAGCCCCTTTCTGGATAAGACTGTGGTTGTCACGGGGACCCTAAAAAATTACGGGCGCAAGGAAATTAAGAAACTCCTTGTGGAGTTAGGGGCTAAAGTGACCGATAGTGTCAGTAAAAATACCGATTATCTTTTGGTCGGTGAATCGGCGGGTTCAAAGCTTGATAAGGCTAAGGAGCTCATAGAATCAGGGGCAGAGACTGATTTGAGGATTATTTCTGAAGAAGAATTTGAATCTATGATATAAATCGATCTATCTGACAGGGATAGGGGGGCAGGATTATGGCTGTATTCGATAAAAAGGCAATCGATTATGACCGATGGTATGAATCTAAATTGGGTGAATTTGTGGATAAAGTGGAAACGGAATTGGCGTTTTCTCTTTTTGAACCTATCCCCGGGATGAAAATATTAGATGCGGGCTGCGGGACCGGGAACTTCAGTATAAAGTTGGCAGAAAAAGGTTGTGAAGTTATCGGTATAGATATATCGGGAAAAATGCTGGATGAGGCACGAAAAAAGGCTGCAGGGAAGGGCTTGGACATCATGTTTTATAATATGGACGTATGCAATATGAGCTTTCCGGATGAAAAATTTGACGGAGTTTTTTCAATGGCGGCTTTTGAATTTATCAGGGAGCCAAAAAAAGCGTATAAGGAGATGTACAGGGTTTTAAAACGAAATGAATATTTATTGATCGGCACAATCAACAGAGAAAGCAAGTGGGGAGAATTCTATATTTCAAAATCCCTCCAGGGGGATAGCGTGTTTAAATATGCGGATTTTAAATCCTTGGACGATTTAAAATCATGGAACGGCGGGGAAATTGTAGATAGCGGGGAATGCTTGTTTATTCCGCCGGATGCAGAAGAAAACAACATAAATATGGAATATGAAAAGGGGCTCTCACGCAGTGAAAAAGGAGGATTTGTATGTGTTCTATGGAAAAAAGGGACATAATATCCTGTCAAATTGCCTATTTTCCTATCGATTCACAAAATTATTCAGATGACATCAAGGAAGTATTAAATTTAATTAAAATTTCAGGTTTAGAATATAATATAGGGGATATGTCTACCATAATTAAAGGTGAACCTGAAAGGGTGATGGACTTAATAAATAATATTCATAGCCGGATGTCATCCGAGGGCCGGAATTATACTATGAGTATCATGATTTCCAACATCTGCGGTTGTTGAACGATTAAGATAAAAGGATGCTCATAGGCAAAGTGAAATAGTAGTTTAGAAGGATAATCATCAGGGGGAAATAGTAGTTTAGAAGGATGATCATAGCTGGGGGGAGATGGTAATTTGGAATGTTTTAGAAAAACAGGCTATATAATTTTAGGGATTTCATTGTCCATAATATTACTATTTACCCTTGTAGAAATCACAACTTTTAATCTGAATTATTATGAGGAGTCGTTTATTAAATATAATATAATTGAAGAGACAGGCATGAATAAGACAGATCTTCAATACATCTTGGAGGATGTTTTAAGATATTTAAGGGATAATAGAAGGGAACTGGATACGAGGGTTATTGTTGAGGGAAAAGAGAGCGAGGTTTTTGAATACAGGGAAAAGCTGCACATGATAGATGTCAAAGATTTGTTTTTTAAAGGAAGGATCCTGCGCAATATCGGTGGGGCATTATTTGTAATAATAGGTTTAATTTTTATTATAAAAGATGAGTATTGGAAGAGATCTTTTTCCCGTACTCTATTATATACTGCGGCTATAAATATATTATTTTTGTTTGTGTTGCTATTGCTAATGAAAATTGATTTTGACAGATGCTTTACTTATTTCCATATCATATTTTTCAATAATGATCTATGGATATTAGATCAGGATGCACATATTCTTATTCAAATGTTTACGCAGGAATTTTTTTACGATACTTCGGTCAGAATTATTTTTTGCTTTCTGGCATCGTTAGCAGCTTTAGGTTCATTAGGCCTATATTTTGTACGGTTTTATTATCCTAAACGGAGCGAAGAATCTTAAAAATAGTACCGAAGGAGGTATATCGATGCATAATTTTGCTAAAATCAGGCTTGATGAAAAGGAAAAAAGAGAGCTGGAACAATATAAAGAGGCACTTTTGGACTATTTAAAAATATTAGATGAATTTAATATGGATTTGATGCATGAAAAAATTGAGGCTGTTGAAAATAATATTGTTTAGGGGCTGAATATCTTACGCGATGATAAAGTAGGGGATTTTTTTACATCGGAAGGGTATTCTCAAAAATGCGCCTAAAGTAGAAGATGGGGTTTTGCAGTATAAAATATTTGCAAATTGGCGGTGAACAGGCTTGGAACCTTTTAATTTAACTATACATCAGATAAAAGAAAAATTGGAGAAAAAGGAAATAAAGGCGGTGGAGGTGCTTGAAAGCACCTTAAAGAGAATTGATGATGTGGAGGATGAAATAGGGGCCTATATAACTTTAACCGGGGATATGGCATATGAAAAAGCCAAACATATAGATAAAAAGATAGAGAATGGTCAATTTGTGGGATTATTGGGCGGGATACCCATGTCAATCAAGGACAACATTTATACGGAAGGCATACTCACTACATGTGCGTCCAAGATGTTACAAAATTTTATACCGTCCTATAGCGCCACCGTATTTAAAAAATTGTTGGAAGAAGATGCCGTCATGTTAGGCAAAGCTAATATGGATGAATTCGGAATGGGTTCGTCCACGGAGACATCTTTCTATAAAAAAACGAAAAATCCTTGGGATACGAGTAAGGTGCCGGGAGGGTCCAGTGGAGGTTCGGCAGCGGCTGTGGCGGCAGGGGAGGCTTTCTTTTCCCTAGGTTCGGATACCGGCGGCTCTGTCAGGCAGCCCGGTGCTTTTTGTGGTGTTGTAGGATTGAAGCCTACATACGGATTGGTTTCAAGATATGGATTGGTGGCGGTGGCGAATTCTTTAGATCAGATAGGGCCTATCACAAAGGACGTAAAGGATTGTGCTTTGATTTTAAACATTATTTCGGGGTATGATTCCCGGGATGCGACATCCGATAGAAGAGAAAAGATGGATTATTTGCGGGCGCTGGACGGGGGAGTAAAGGGCTTTAAAATCGGCATAGCCGAACAATATTTTGATGAAAATCTAAACAAACCCGTCGAATATGCACTTTTAGAAGCTATAGAGATATTCAAAGACTTGGGGGCAATCTGTGAGCCAGTATCCCTTCCTCATACAAAATATGCTATGGCCGTCTATTACATAATTTCACAATCGGAAATCAGTATCAATTTATCCCGATTTGACGGTACTAAGTATGGATATAAGATTCAAAGCTATAAAGATAG